>JAEOUJ010000027.1 GCA_016839405.1 Candidatus Gerdarchaeota archaeon
CCAGAATTAATGATGTATGCAGCTTATCAAATAGCTCAAGAAAGAAAAATTCCAATAGAAGCTTGTTTAGCTGATAGGTATTTCAAGTGTGCAATTGGTCTTTGTGGCCAATGCACTGTTGATCCTGTTGGTTTACGTTTATGTATTGATGGACCAGTGTTTAATCAAGATCAGTTAAAAGAAATATCTGATTTTGGTAAATATGGTCGAGATAAATATGGTCGTAAAGAACCATTCTGATTGTAATAAAATAGAACAATTAATTAGATAGAAAGAATAAATTCAATAAAATGGTGCTGTAATTTATGAAAGCAAAGATCATTTTAGCAACTATTATATTTTCAATTTGCATTTTCAATCCGATACTTGCTAAAAACCAATTTCAAGTAATTCAAGCTAACTATGATGCAAAATATGAAAAAACCACTTATATGATTGAAATGAGAGATGGTATATCTTTAGCAACTGATGTTTATATTCCTGATAGATTAAATCTTGGAGAAAGAGGTACAGTTCTTATTAGGACACCATATAACAAGGATGGAATATCTGCATTAGCTGCTATCTTCACATCTGTTTATGGATATATTACAGTTATTCAGGATATGAGAGGGAGATTTGCTTCTGAAGGAACAGATATGGTTTTTCAAAATGCATCAACAGATAGTTATGATACAATTGAATGGATTCTTAAACAAAGTTGGTCCAATGGAAAGATTGTTTCATATGGTATGTCAGCTTTAGGAATTAACCAATTTTTCATGAACTTAGCAAATCCAAATGGATTAGTTGGACAAGCTATTCAAATTTCATCCCCAAATCTTTATTATGATGTTATGTACCCTGGTGGAGCATTTCGTGAAGCACTAGTTGTTGAATGGTTAAAAAGCATAGGAAGCACTTTTTGGCTACCTATTATTTATGAAAATGAAAACTTTAATCCATTATGGAATAATGTTACAATGCGTGATAAATATGACACAGTAAAAAGACCTGGAATATTTCAAGCTGGATGGTTTGATGTTTTTAGTCAAGGAACAATTGATGGTTTTGTGGGTTACCAATATAATAGCGACCCAAGTGTTCAAGGAAAATCTTTCCTCGTTATTGGTCCTTGGGGTCATGGAACTTATACTACAACCACACATGGTGAATTAGTTTATCCTGAAAATGCTATTGATGATTTTTACACCCCATTAATGTTTGATTTCTTAGAATATTATCTTAAAGATGATTCTAATTCTCTATATGCGTCTCCAAAAGTTAGATATTATTGCATGGGCCCTATTACTGAAAATGCTACTGGAAATTTCTGGCGACAATCGAACAAATGGCCAATTCCAGTCGATTATATTAATTTTTATTTACATGAGGGTGGTTTACTTTCAACTGAAGAACCGTTACTAGCAGAAAGCTCTCAATCATTCTTGTATGATCCAGATGATCCTGTGCAAACATTAGGTGGTTGCAATTTAGTTTTACCCTATGGCCCATTTGATCAAGCTAGCTTAGAGCTACGTGATGATATTCTTATATTTAATTCAGAAATACTCACAGAAAATCTCGAGATAACTGGTCATTTAAATGCTCATTTATGGGTATCATCAAATTGCACTGATACTGATTTTACAGTTAAATTAACTGATGTTTATCCAGATGGTAGATCAATGCTTATACAAGATGGTATTGTTCGAGCAAAATATCGGAATAATAGAACAAATCCTGAATTATTAACTCCGGATGAGAAAGTTGAGGTTGAAATTGATCTTTGGAGCACTTCTTATATATTTAATCCAGGACATAGAATTCGAGTTGCTATATCAAGCTCAAATTACCCTCGATTTAGTGCAAATCCAAATAATGGTGATCCAATTTTTACTAATAATCATACCTATACTGCAAATAATACTATTTACCATGAAACTGAACATCAGTCATATATTACACTACCAATTAATCCAAATGGAACTTATCCAGATCCTTCAACATTAACTACAAAAACTAGTAATTCTATTGGATGGTTTGGAGTTTTTTCAATACAAATTCTCATACCAATGTGTATTGTTATTATTAATAAAAATAAGAAAAAATAGGATGAAGATGTTAGTTATTACCACTAACTATTTCTTCTTTTCTTCTTCATCTTCTACCTCATAATCGACATCAACTATATGTTCTTCCTCTGGTTGGGATTTTGTACCAGGTGGAGTGAATGAAGGTCCAGCACCTTGAGTAAATTGGCTAGGATCAAAATCAGCGCCTGGTTGACCACCTGTTTGTTGATAGATTTTAGAGGTTATTTTATGAAGTGCATCCATCAATGCATCTTTCTTTGTTCTAATATCATCATAATTATCAGTTTTCAATGCATCCTTAAGTTCTTCTTGTTTTTCTTTTACTGGTTTGGTATCTGTTTCTGTTAATTTATCCGCATGTTCTTTTAGCAATTTATCAACTTGATATACTAAATTGTCTGCTTCATTCTTCAATTGAACTTTCTCAAATCGTTCTTTGTCTTCTTCTTCGTATTGCTCTGCATCACGAACCATTTTATCTATATCTTTTTGTGTAATTCCACTAGGTGATTTTACAGTTACCTTTTGCTCATTACCAGTGCCAAGATCCTTAGCTTTTACACTAACAATTCCATTTACATCAATATCAAAAGTAACTTCTATTTGTGGGACACCTCTTGGTGCAGGTGGAATTCCCACAAGTTGGAATTTTCCAAGTGTTACATTATCTCTAGCAAATTTTCTTTCTCCTTGTAGAACATGTATCTCTACACTTGGTTGATTATCCGAAGCTGTAGAGAACACCTTACTCTTCTCGGTTGGTATTGTTGTATTCCTATCTACAATTGGAGTAAACACTTCACCTAAGGTTTCAATTCCTAAAGTTAAAGGTGTTACATCAAGTAAAAGTACATCCTTTACATCACCTTTTATAACTCCTGCTTGAACTGCAGCACCAATCGCTACACATTCATCAGGATTTATTCCTTTGTAGATTTTCGATTCACCAAAAAGACCTGCAATAGCGTCTCTTATAGCTGGCATTCGTGTAGCTCCACCTACAAGTAAAACCTTATCTATTTCTTCAGGTTTTTTCTTTGAATCTTTTAGAGCTTGTCTTGTTGGTCCCATTGTTTTTTCAACAAGATCTTCTGTCATTCTCTGGAATTGTGTTCGAGAAATTTCATAGTTGATGTTTTTTGGTTGTCCATCTTTATCTACTGTTATATAAGGAATATCTACAAAAGCTCTTTGTTTTGAAGAAAGCTCTATTTTTGCTTTTTCTGAGGCATCTTTTATTCGTTGCATTGCTGATGGATTTTTTGTCAAATCTATGCCTTCTTGTTTCTTGAATTGGGCTACAACCCAATCAATGACTCTATCGTCAAAATCATCCCCACCGAGATAATTGTTGCCACTAGTAGCTTTTACTTCAAACATGGTATCACTTTCAATGGGATATGTTTCTAGAATTGAAACATCAAATGTTCCGCCACCAAGATCAAATACAAGGACAGTTTCATCTTTAGCTTTACCTACACCATAGGCAAGGCATGCTGAAGTTGGTTCATTAATAATACGTAATACATCTAAACCAGCTATAATTCCA
>JAEOUJ010000279.1 GCA_016839405.1 Candidatus Gerdarchaeota archaeon
CTGTCATTCTCTGGAATTGTGTTCGAGAAATTTCATAGTTGATGTTTTTTGGTTGTCCATCTTTATCTACTGTTATATAAGGAATATCTACAAAAGCTCTTTGTTTTAATGAAAGCTCTATTTTTGCTTTTTCTGAGGCATCTTTTATTCGTTGCATTGCTGATGGATTTTTTGTTATATCTATGCCTTCTTGTTTCTTGAATTGGGCTACAACCCAATCAATGATTCTATCGTCAAAATCATCCCCACCGAGATAATTGTTACCACTAGTAGCTTTTACTTCAAACATGGTATCACTTTCAATGGGATATGTTTCTAGAATTGAAACATCAAATGTTCCACCACCAAGATCAAATACAAGGACAGTTTCATCTTTAGCTTTACCTACACCATAGGCAAGGCATGCTGAAGTTGGTTCATTAATAATACGTAATACATCTAAACCAGCTATAATTCCAGCATCTTTTGTTGCTTGTCTCTGACTATCTGTAAAATAAGCTGGGCATGTAATAACTGCTTGTTTTATTTCTTCACCGAGAAAGTCCTCAGCATCTTTTTTCAATTTACGTAAAATCATAGCTGAAATTTCTTGTGGTGTATAATCTTTATCATCAATTCTCTCTCTATGTTTTGTACCCATTTTTCTTTTTATTGAACGAATTGTTCGTGTTGGCTTGGATATTGCTTGTCTTTTTGCAATTTCACCAACAACTTGCTCGCCATCTTCAGAAATTGTTACTACAGAAGGAGTGATTCTTCCACCTTCTGCATTTGGAATAATTGTGGGATTGCCACCCTCCATATATGCAATTGCTGAATTTGTTGTTCCTAAATCTATTCCAACAACTTTAGCCATATTTATCACCTTTTTTCTTACAATTTTTTTCTATTTATTCTTCTTTATTTTCGTTTTTTTCTGACGTCTCTTTAGAAACCTCTTCTGGTTTTTCAGCTGACACCATTACTTTAGCAGCTCGAAGCACCCTATCCTTTAATTTGTATCCTTTCTCAATAACTTGAACAATTTTATTTGGTGAAAAATTACCAGAATGATCTAAACAAATAGCTTCATGATACTTAGGATCAAATATCTCATCTTGTTTAGGTTTTATCTCTACAATTCCTTCATTCTCTAGAACTCTTGTTAATTTATTATAAATAATTTCTAATCCGTCAAGAGGGATTGTTTCTTTGTTATTTTCCTTTGCAAATTCAACTGCACGATTTATATCTTCTATTGGTTCAAAAATTTTGGATAAAATTCGTTCGGAAGAAAGTTGTATATTGTGTTGAGCTTGTTTTTCTATTCGTTTTTTGTAGTTTTCAAAATCCGCTTTGAATCGTTGTAAAATAGTGAGGTATTCATCACGTTCCTTCTTTGTTTTATCTACTAATTCAATCATTTGTAAATTATTTTCAAGTAAATCTTTAAGATTGAAATCTTTTGCAGTTTCATCAAATTCTTCGATTAGTTTCTTCAATTTCTTATTTTCTTCGAATTCATTTAATATTGAATTCACTTTTTTTAATAGCTCAGTTTCATTTGTAGTTTCTTCTTCTGATGAAAGGTCGTTTTGCTTTTCGTTTTCTTTTATTTCATCGTTATTTAATTTAGTCACTGAGTTTTTTCTCCTGTTAAAGGTTTTTCAGTCGAAAATGCGGATATGATCCTTATTTTAATGTATCTTTCAAGATGTTAATCATAACTTTTTTTATGATTAGCAACAAGTGCTTTTAGTTAATCAAGTATTTTAAATTTCCTATTTATGTGAGTAATTCCCCATTATGTGAGTAATTCTTTTTTAAACATTTTTTAGTAAGATTTAAAATTAATAGAAATTTATTTACACAGATTAGTAACACAAGAATTATATTAGATGAACATTTTAATAGTCTATTCACAAATTAATCAAAAAGATAAATCTTGAGTGTGAAACCATATATGGGTATTAATTTCCAATCAGCAAAAAATCTGTGTAAGCTTGGCCTGCGTTTATTAATTGGTTTACTATCAATAGACGTTCTTTGGACTTTAATTCGATATGTAGTAATAAAGACTTCTTTCAATGATGTAATACCTGATATTTTTGTTCCGATTGATTTGATTATCACTAATGTTTTATTTATAATTTGTATTGTTATACTAGCAATTGGTTCTTTAGTACTTGGTTCTTATTACTTTAAAACCTCTAAGCTACTATCCATTTATTCTTGTCTCTTGTTTATTATTTTAGGTATTAAATTAATGTTTATTGTTTGTCAATTTATTGTACTTACAGGCAATTTCGATAATACAGTTTTAAATTATATAACCCAAATATTTGAATTAGCTTTTAATTTAATTTTTATCTCATCATTCATTATTTTTAATTTCTTTCAAAAACACCTTAAAGAAAGAGAGAAATTTGGTTTTGGTCATGGAATCATCCCTTATGTTTATACTACTTTTGCTTTAATTTATCCAATTATCAATATTTTAAATTTAAGCGATATTTCTTTTTCAGAATTAAAAGCAGTAAATATCGTTTTACATATGTTATCATATACTGCGGTAATCATCGAAGCGATATTAATATTTGATATGATGAGAAGATTTGATGCTCTAGAAGAATTACCTTCTTTAAAAGAAGAGAACAAATTAAGCTAAAAAGATGAAAAATGGAAAAGTAAATTGATTTACCTTTTTGGTTTTGATCGTTTACTTTCTATTCGTTTTAATTTTCTCAAGTATTTGTGTAATGATTTTAGTGGAACAATTGGTGTACCATCAACAGATTTCCATCTTTCAGTAAGTGCAGTAACAATCAGCAATTTAGCTTTTGTATTCTTTAATAACAATCTTCTTTCTCGCAATTTCTTTACTGCTGTAACAAAAATCTCATAACGTTTAATAAGACTTTCACGATCAAAATACCATCCTCGCCAAAGAGCTAAATCTTTTACTTCTATTATTATCATTGTTTTTTCTCTTTTTATAATGAGGTCGATTTCTGTTACTGTATCACCTTCACTTAGAATTTCCACATTTTGATCAACCACTTTCCATCCCGCTAAAGTAGCTATTTCAGAAACTATTAATTCTAAATCATGTGCTTTTTTACTTCTCGTTGTTTCACTATAAGAGTTGCAAAATCTAGAGAATAGTAATAATGAGATAATAGCAATTTGCAAATATTCTTCTTCATTTTTAGAAATAATTCTACACAGGAAATATGGAACATTTTCTTTTCCTATTGAAAATTTCATTATTGTTTCATATAAGAGCAATCTCATTTCTTCGGTTGGAGCTAATTTTTCTCGTTTCTTTTGTAAATCCTTTATGACACTCATTTTTATTTCTTTAAAGGGATTTTTCAAATCTTTTAATGCCATTAAAGCACCAAAATTTTCAAACAGTATTGATAAAGCTTCTATTTCTTCTTCCTCAAGTTGTCTCATAGAAGCAAAAAACTCAGTAATTCTTCGTAAATATGCTATTTCACTATGCCAAGATTTAACTAAGTCTATTAATTCAAAAATAGTTCTATCAGACATTTTTCGTCTTTGGTCACGCATTTCCTTTAGTTTTGTACTGGCACCACTCTTTTGATCTACACCTATGCTCTTTAGTTTCTTTTCTGTTTCATGATAAAGTTCAGTTTCAACAAAAAATAGCTCTTCATGTAATTCATATTCTAATTTAATCATGCCATTGGAAAACATGAATGCTTGATCTCTAAGTCTTGCCCAATCTAAAGCTAAACTCATAAGATGATCTTTTGCTTCTTTTGAAAAAGCCATTTCACCTTCTTCTTTAGCTGATAGGTAGAGTATTTGATTTATTAAGAAATTAATAGCTGATAAACTAATTATCTCATTTGTTTTCAATAGATTCTCTGTTGTAGATGTTGCAGTTGAAATATTACTAAAATCGCTTGCAGTTAAGCCATCTTTAGTCATCAAAATAGATGCTAATTTTAAGGCAATTTTTTCACGTTCAGGAATAAAAGCATCTAAAACTTGTTTTCTATCATAATTTTTTAATACATTAGCAATACATGAGTAAACATGATTTCGTTTTTTGATTAATTTATTATAGATATACTCTTCTTTGTCGAATTTACCATCATCCTCTTCTTCTTCCTCTTCAAAATCATCTTCTAATTCATCATCTTCTTCCATTTTAGCTTTTTTTGTTATTTTTTCATCTATTATTTCTTTCTCATTTTTTTCCGAATCTTCACCTTTTTCTTTATTTAAATTAGCATTCATTGTTAGACTTCCTTTGCTTATATAACCAAGGAAAATGAGAAAAATATGTTAATTGAATATATGTTTGAACTAATCTGTGTTAGAATATTATTTGTGTGCCAATTTTTTCCTCATTTAGAGCTTTTACCAAATTTGTTGGATTTGTTCCATTAATGAATTGGAGTGAAATTTTAGATCGTCTAATTATTTGTAGGGCAGTTAAATCAAAGAGAGGGTAATATCCTGCTCTAGTGTTTTTTGCTGAAATTAATGATGTAAAATCTTCAATGGATATTTTCTCCAAAAGTTTTGCTTCTGGGTTTGTATCTGGGTCATCAGAAAAAACTCCATCAACATCTGTTAAATTTATTAATTTTTTAGCAGATACAGTTTCAGCTATTAAAGCAGCAACTGCATTTGTTGATTGTCCGGGCTGAAAACCACCACATACAATAATCTTATCAGTTAAATTAACAATCTGTTGAAATTCATTAAAATTACTAGGAGGATTTGGATAAGCTAAATTGCCTAATGAATTGATGATCAATTGTGCATTGATTTTTGAAGTGTCAATACCTAGAACATCATTCTGAGCTTCAGAAGCCCCTAAAGATCGACTTGCATTAATATATTTACGTGCAAGTTTCCCACCACCAACTACTATAGCACATTTTTCATTTTTATCTTTAAACACATTCTTGATAGTTTTAGTATATTTTGAAATTAATTTTTCATTTATTTGTTCTTTATTATCAAATAATAATGATCCACCAATTTTTATTACAAACATATTCTTATTTTCCTTGGAAATTTTTATTTCCATCTAGAAATTAGTTATAGTAAAAGATAAGTTTTGTGTGTTTGTCGAAAAATAAGTAATAAAATTAAAACAAACAGGATAAGTTTCTTATCCTTTTAACTTAGCAATTTTCTCCAAAGCAATTTTTTCTCGTTCAGTTTGTTTTGTTTTTTGAAATATCTCAGCCAAGTGTATCCAAGCATCCAAATTGTCATCATCTTGTACTACACTTTTGTATAAATAATCTTGAGCTTGTTTCAAATTATTGTTTTGATATTCGATAATTCCTAAACCGTGTAAAGCTTCTGGATCATATGGATCAATTTCTATAACTTGTTTGAAACATTTGCTTGCTTCAGGGTAATTATTTAATTTCAAATATGAGTGTCCTTTACCTGCTAGAGCATCAGATCCTTTGCCAAGTACCTCTACTTTTTCAAAACAAACTAATGCTTCTTTTGCGTTATTTAAATCTAAATAAGCATATCCCTTAGTCAACCAAGCAATGTATAAGTTTGGATTCAATTTTATTGATCTATCAAGTAATTTAATTGCTTCTTCGCTCTTATTGATAAGCCTTAAGATTGAACCTTTTGCATAAAGAGAATCAATATCATCAGGATTTTTTTCTAGAATTAAATCAAAACATTCGATTGCAGCTGGAAATTCATTAAATTCATAATAAGCCATGCCTTTTCCATAGAGAATTGATTTTTCATTTGGAAATTCTTCTAGTATTTTATCATAGAATTCAATTGCTTCTTCTTTTTTCCCTTGAGTCACTAAAGATTGCGCTTCATTAAAACGTTCAAGTAATAAGATTTGTTTCTCTTTCTCATTTTGTTTCATATTATTCACATTGTTAAATTGTTTTTTTATTTAATTAGTATTTGTTACAATATTATTATTGAGATGCTAAATTATAAGCTCTAATTATTCTATACAATTCTTTAAGCTGTTTTGTTATAGGATGATTTTTGTTTAATTCAAATAATCTTCTTCTACTAGATTTTGTTTCGAAAAGAATTCTTTTTCTAACTAATGAATTAATTCTCTCATGAACTTGTGAGTGAGAAACATCAATCAATTTAGCAATTTCAGTTAATTGAAAAATTCCTTCATCATTAACTAGAAAAAATTCTATGATTTTTATTTGTACTGATTTACCTAACACTGTAGTTAGTACATCGTAAGACATTAATTTACACCTAAAGTTCAATGCAAAATAAGTAGTTTAAACTATTAATTTATTTGGGAGGATTTACTTTAAAGAGAAATAAACAATAATGTAAAAGATCTTTTTATTTGGTAGTGCAAAAAGATGTTAGATGAGAGAATTGAGTTTATAAAAAAACCAACTATAAAGGAAAAAAGATTACTTTATTCTCGAATCAGTATGTTATTTTCTATTATGTATTTAACATTATTCAATCTAATAGCAGTAATTATTGGTCTATTATTAACTCTTTTACTTGGGTTATTATCAATCACTATTGATTTAAAATCTGATGATCCTTTGGCTATTTACTTTATTTTAACTGTAAATTTAATTGCAATAATTATTATTGGATTAACAACATTATCAGTTAATAGAAAATTACCATTTCTTAAAACTCAAAAAACCATTAAATTAATTAGAAATGATTGGAAAGTTATTGGAATTGCCTTTTCAATCATAATGGTATTGGTTGGTTCTTATCAATTATTTGTTAGTTATCTTCAAAATAATGTAATATCTGATGGAAATATAGATAATCCATATGATTTCTTTAATACAGATAAAATAGGCATAATTATCTTTGCTACTTTTATTGTTACTTTTATAGCACCAATTGCAGAGGAGTTTTTTTACAGATGGACTCTTATTACTACTCTTAGAAATGGTTTAAATAAAAATGCTACAATTTTATTTTCTGCTTTAATATTTTCTTTTGCGCATTCTTTTACTGATTTATCATTTTCTTTTTCTTACTTTTTGATTCATTTAATTGCCGTCTTTCTTATAGGGATAATCCTAGGTTATGTCTTTTATCAAACTGAGAATATTTTAGTAACTATTATTTTACATGGTTTATGGAATCTATTAATTACAACAAGTGCTTTTTTTGAATTTGGAGGTTATGGTTTTATCTTTACAATTTTCTTTTCAATATTAATAGCTCTATGTGCTATTTTTTTGATTTATAATTTTATAATTCATTTAACTAAAAAAACGAAAATGAATGAATTTTCTGCTGATTTTAAAATTGATCAAAAAAGTGAATATGAACTATCTATTGTAAATAATAAAATAGATACACAAAAAAAACCTAAAATTAAATTACATTGGGCATGGTTTGAATTAGTCTTGGGTTATTTTATATTAGCTGGAATTATTCCTTTAATTCTAAGATATATTAGTTTTGGGGATTTTTTTGGTGAAGGGATTATTGAATACTTTTATCTTGTTTTACTGGCTATAATTGGAGCAATCCTATTACTGTTTTTCTTGAAAAAAATAAATATACAATCAAAAGAAGAAAATGAATTTAAATTATAAAAAAAATGAAAGCCAAAAAGGCTTTTATTTTATCTTGCGCTTAATGCTACACGTTCAACTTCTTGCATTTTACTAATTGCATAACTTGATGTTTTATTATCAGCTGCATCAATTAGTTCTTGTGCTAAGATTTCTTCAGCAGTTAATATATTGTTAAATGCTTTTTTATAGGTCCCTTCAACAATATTTGTGAGAGCAATATCGACACGTCTCATTGGTGCTACATCAACTGATTGAAGTTGAGCCATTCCACCATAAGTTATTCGTGTAACTTCTTCCCTAGGTGCAGCATTTTGAATTGCATCAATAAGAACTTGAATTGGATTTTTGTTTGTTTTGAGGTTGATAATTTCAAAAGCAACCTTAACAGCTTTTATCATTCGTTCCTTTTTACCAGTTCCTTTTCGCTTTCTCATAAGTTTGTTCACTAAACGTTCTATAATAGGCATTTCCGCTTTCTTAAAACGTTGGTGTTCATATCGACCACCAGTGTGAGGAGTTATTACAGGTCTTAAACTAATATATGCTTTTAATCCTGGATCTGTTACTATAACATCTCTATAAGACCATGTATTGAAAAGTTTTATATCACCATACTGAAGTAACATATCGATTTTTTCTTCTTCTTTAGGTGTTTCTTCTTTCTTTGGTGCTTCTTTTTTAAGAACTTCTTTTTTAGGTGTTTCTTTCTTTGGAGTCTCTTTGATTTCTTCTTTCTTGGGAATTTCAACTTTAGGAGCTTCTTCTTTCTTTGGTGCTTCTTTTTTAGGAGCTTCTTTTTTAGGCTCTTCCTTTTTTGTTGTGGGTTTCTTTGATTCTTCTTTCTTAGGAGCTTCCTTCTTAGACGTAGTTTTCTTTGCTGTATCTGTTTTCGTTTCTGTTTTCTTTGATGTTGTTTTTTCTACTTTTTCTGACTTTGTTTCTTTTTTGGTTGCAGATTTTTTCTCAGAAGCTTTTTCTTTCGAAGCATCTTTTTTCTCTTTATTTTTTGACATTATCATTTCACCTATCTTACAGGTTTTTCTTTCTTACCATATACAAGACTCGAGAGAGAGACGCCATTAACTTTTGATACACGCCATTTTATCCCAGGAAGATCTCCCTTTGCACCGCCTTTAGCACCACCGATACCTTCTACAATTACACGGTCATGCTCAGCGATATGAGTTAATCCGCCATCTAATGGGACAAATGCACCTATTTGCTTTCCATTTTTTACTAATTGAACGCGAACACATTTCCGAAGGGCAGAATTTGGTTGTTTTGATTCAACTCCATATTTTTCTACAACTATCCCTGAAGCTTGAGGAGCAGCTTGGAGAGGATCTACTTTCTTATCTAAACCCAACATTTTACGTTTGTAGTAAATATCTTTCCAACGGAATTTCTTTCGTTTGTTTTTTAATTGTCGTCCGGCGTATTCTCCTCTTGGACTTTTACTACCTGGCATTATTTGTACACCATTAATTTTTTTATTCTATTATTCAAGCGATTCTAGATTATTTAAAAATCTTTGTGAAACCTATGAATTAGCTATTTTTCTCTTTTTCATAAAATCCCTATTATTAATTTTCGCTCGTGTAGGAATATATTCGGTTGTCTCTCAACATATTTTACTTTAATAAAGGAAATTAATATACAATCAGGTGAACAAAATTGCACGATGATAATTTAAGTTTCAATAAATCTCAGCATTCTATAGTAATTAGATGTGCAATTTGCAAAAAAATAATATCAAATAGTGATTTAATATACATATCTCCAGATGAATCAGAGGAGTTTATTGCCCATTTTAATTGCTATGTGGAGCTTCAAGACAAAATTTGTTCTGAATGTGGAAAACCATTTTTTGATAAAGAAAAATTACTTTATTGTGAAAAACACAAAGAATATTTTCACATTAAAAGGGAATGTATTCGCAATCACTTAGAAAAGCACATTCAATTTAAACAGGCATATTATGATGCATCAAATAATAGAATAATTTTACAAGAATTACTTGAAACA
>JAEOUJ010000280.1 GCA_016839405.1 Candidatus Gerdarchaeota archaeon
CAAGAAAAAATCAAAATTAAAATACCTCAATGGTTAAGAATTTTCTATATAATATCAGGTTCCATAAGCATTATTTTTGCTATTATTGTTTTAATTAATATTAAATTTGGGTATTTGATAACAGCTATCCTTTTTGGTATTGCTTTAATTACTATTGGAGTAACAAGAATCTTTGTGGGTATTTTTGATAAACAACAATCAAAATGGCTGAATAGATTTAATATTGCAATAGGAGTGCTTTTAATTCCTATTGGTTTAATAGCGATAATTAAACATGATATAACTGTCAGATTGGTTTTTGTTTTTATTGCTGTCGCATTTGTTTTGATAGGTATTGTTGGTGTAGTTAAAGGATTTGAAGAAAAGGCAAAAGAATCAATTTCCCGATTATTGTTGATTATTTATGGCTTTATATTAATATTAGTTGGAATAATTGATTTAGCAATTGATGAAATAGCAAAAATAACTCTAATTGTTATTCTATCAACAGGATTTATAGTGATTGGTGTTCGAAGATTAACTGAAGGTGTAATAGGTTATACAACTAAAATTATACAAGAAGAAAAATCAAACACTCTTGAAAAAAAATCATGAATTTCCTTATATTCAAAAAATAAGAAAAAATAATTTATTAAAAAATTGTTAATGAGTTAAAAAATAAAAAATATTAGATTGAATTATAAAAAGTAATTATAATTCAACTAGGAATGTTAAGAGATAATTTCTAATATCTTCTTGGCTTTCGTTTTCTGTAACATTCTTGACAGTAAACTGGTCGTTCACCATCTGGTTTGAATGGAACTTCAGTTTCAACACCACAATCTGAACAAGTTACCTTGTGCATTTCTCTTGGTGGTCTGTCTTGGTTACGGTTTCTATAACCCATCTTATTTTTGCACCGATTATTATTTATTATACATAAAGAACAGAAAATAAGTCTAAAGATAATTTTATACGAAATTAGACTAAAAGCCACTCGTTATAATTCACTTCATTCCTATCTCGTTGGTTCATTAAATGTATATAATCAAAAACACTTATCAGTACTATTTAAAATTATGCTTTATATGCAAATACATCTCTGATAAGGAAAATTAATTCAAATAACTCTATTTAATGTACAAAAAATACTGTTCTAATATCTATTTTTAATAGTGATATTCTCCATGATAGTTTTAGAGATATAAATATAATATATGGGATAATAATGGAAAAGAGAAATGAAGTAGCTTCTATAATAATTATTTCTGGATTAGTTCTGTCGTCTGTAATAATTCTTGGTGTTTTTAAACCATGGAATGCTAATAATAGTGATTTAATCACTTTTATTCCTGATGAAATGTTTACTTATCCAGAACATACTGCTTGGTTATTAGCTGAAGTAGATATGCCCAATGTTGATTCAAATTTAAAAATTGAACTTGATACTAATTCATCTATAGAATACGATCTAAAATATTGGGGTAAATATTTTGATTCCAATTTAATTGAGATATTTCTTTATCCAAATCAGACTCATTTAGATTATACAATTGAAGTTTCCTTAACTATATCAGGTAGCGAAATAGGAATAACGAGAAACTCAGCTATTGTTAAAGTTGTAAATTGGACTAGTAGTGTTACATCTGAAATAATTGAAATGCGAGATAGATTTGTTGAATATTTAGAAGAAAATTGCACTTCATTTCAAATTAATGAAAGTACAAGCTGGGAATCTTTTGGAACTACTCCAATGATTTTAATTGTAGAACATTATTTATTTAAATCTGAATACTGGGAAATGGAAGTTTCTAGACATGTAATGATACAACCCCATGATTGGGTCAAAGTTTATCTCCGACCTAGAAGATCAACATCACCTGTATGGTGTGGCATAATTACTTCATGGGGTTCAGGCAATTATACAATTGATGAAATTGAACCACCAGAACAGATATTTAGATAGAATAGTGAGAACTTTTCACTATTCAACTAAATTGATTGGATATTTGATGGGTAATTCCTTTCAATTAACTCTATCCAACATGAAACCTTCTTACAATTAGAACAATAGTAAACTCGATTGCTTCGTGGGTGAGGTTTTTCACAATTGAAACAAATGTCATTATCATCTATTACATTATTACATCTGGGACAGTATTTCATAATTCTAAAGCGCTCCCTCTAAAGAGAATGAATTTGCTAAATGAAATTAGCTTATAAATACTTCTATAGATAAAAAATGGCAATTATGATTTGAACACAAAGTATTATTCATTTTCATATTTCTTTAAAACATTTAGATATCGCATTGTTTCTTTATATCCAATTTTTTGATAAAGACTATGAGCAGTTTCATTAGCCAATGTAACATCTAACACCATTTGTTCAACACCCGCTTTTTTGCAATTTTCATGGGATTTCAACATGAGATATTTACCTAAACCATTTCCGCGATGTTCAGGTAAAATCGCAATAATCCAAACATATGAAGCTTTATCAGAGATATTAGAAATTATATTAACTCCTACAATTTTATCATCCTTCTTTATTATCGGACTATCAGCTCTACAATTTTCTCCATCCATTTTACTTCTATAGAATAATTCCTTTATTGATGTTAAATCTGCAAATTGTACAAAAATCTCTCCATCCAATGTACCTTTAAATGCATCAATAACAATTTGAAGCTCTTCATCTAATTTATCTAATGTGAAATGATCGACTTGATATGCTGAATTTAGTGTATTTTCTGGCATTTGATTTTCTTTTAAATCATAAACCATTCTAACTCTCGGATTAACTTTGAAATTGTCATTTTCTAATCGTTGGCTTATTTTAAGGCTATTGACAATAAATATTTGAAAGTATTTTTTATTCAATGATTTTAGCTGATTATAAGTAAAAGATAATAATTCAAAAATAATATCATCGTATTCTTTGCATTTTTTAGCAAATAATCTATTTGTTTTTATAATTTTATCCCATATATCACATGAAATAAAACCTTTGGATTCTTCATTTATTGTAGCTAGAAAATATATAGAGTCTTCTCTATTGAAATGCTCCTCATAAACTTTTAATTGTTCAATTGTTTTCTCTTTTGGCAATTGATTTTCACGAAGGAAATCTTTTAAGATTGATTTTAATTTATCAAATTCATTGATTTGTTCTATTTTTATCAAAATAATGACCTCTTGAAATGGTATATTAAAATAATGAAAGGGATATATAAAAATTCTCACTACTGTGAGAGATGAACTGTAAAAAAAATAAGAATGTTTTATAACATAAATAGTCCTTTTCTTTATATGTTAAGATATCAAATTATAAGAAGAAGTCTATTAATTATTTTTACAATTATCTTATTTCCTATTAATATCTTAATATTTGCTGGACCGATACTTGTTTATTTTCCTCAATTCATTAATCATTATTTATCCGCCAAAATTATATAGATATCTTTTATCTTGTGAATAATAAACCATTTTTAGTTATCAGTCTGAAAATTTTCACATGAAAAAATCAATACAATAATCAAACATTAATGCTACTATTTCGAAACCATTAGCAGACTTTGTTTAAAGAGTACCAAGATTATTTGTTAAAACACAACCTTATATTAAATTGAGGTGGAAGGCTTTGAAAAGAAAAGCATTGTACATAACATGCTTAACAATGATTTTTACATTATCACTAATAAGTGGAGTTATAACATTAGGAACAAACACTTTACGAACCGATGAAATTACTATTTTGGATTTCAATGAGGATCCAATTGGTAATGCTTACAAATACAAAAAAGGAGACGGTGTAGTCAATAAATATGCCCTTCTAATAGGAATCTCGGATTATAACATTATAAACGATTTAAATTATGCTGATGAGGATGCTGCAGATTGGTTTAATTTTCTAATTACATTAGATTATCAAATCACTGTCTTAGGTGATAGCCACCCAGAAGATTATCCTCAATGGGATGGTTTAGCAACGGAATACAATGTTCGTGTGGCTCTTGAGAGCATATTGACAATAGCAGATGAAGATGATATCGTTGTTTTTGCTACATCTGGACATGGTGGTAGAGGTCGATCTACAACTTTGGATGAATTTGTCTACTATTTATGCATGTGGGATACATCAGCAGGAGAAAATGGGTACAATGGTTTAATTACTCATTTAGAACTTCAGGAAATGATGGCTCCTTCAGTTGCTAATACATTTATTTTCATTGATCATTGCTATGCTGGTGGATTCCAAAATGTAATGCTCAATGATAACGCTGAAAAAATCTACATGGCTGTAACTTGTTCTGATAATGGTTATGGTTATGATGATCCAGAACATTTCAATGGTGCTTGGACATATTGGTTCCTCGAGTATGCTCTTATAGGAGAGCTTGGGGGAACAGCTTCAATGGAGGAAGCTTTTGATGTAGCTTATCCATTATTCATTGATATCTATCATCGACCTGGTGACTGGCCTAATGAATTTGACGGATCATTGAATGATCCATTCTATCTTTAAGAAGCAATTAAAGAACCAAACTTTGTGGTAAAAACAAAGATTGGTTCATTTTCTTTTATTTTGAAGTGAATTTTTAAGTAATTTTTTATTTACATCTCTTTTTATAGAAAATTGACTAATGTATCAATATCCTATAGGGTGGATTATTATGAGTGATAAAAAAGTTGTAATTATTGGTGCTGGAATTGCTGGTTTATCAGCTGGTTGTTATCTACAGATGAATGGTTATAAGAGCGAAATTTTCGAATTACATAACATTTCAGGTGGATTATGTACTAGTTGGGAAAGAAAAGGATATACATTTGATGGATGCATTCATTGGCTTGTTGGATCAAGTCCTGCAAATTCTCTCTATGATATTTGGAGCGAGTTAGGAGCTATTGATAATGAAACAGAAATTGTTGATCCGGAGATTTTTTCTAGAATAGAAACAAAGGATGGATTACATTTCAATATATATACTAATATAGACAAATTAGAAGCTGAAATGCTTCGACTTTCTTCTAAAGATGAAGAAATTATCAAAGAATTTACAGATGCGATTAGATTTTTCATAACATTTGAATGTTCAATGGATAATCCACCTCCTCCAGAAGTTCAAAGAACATTTGGAGAAAAAATTCCAGCTTTCTATAAAAAATGGGTCTATATGCCAATAAGTGAATATGTCAACAAGATTTCTGATCCTATACTAAAAATGTTCTTTCAAAAAATATTTGGAGATTTTATCGGTGATGAAGGATCTATTTTTATGTTATTAGCTACATTAGGTTATATGTCTGCAAAAACCGCAGGATATCCTATTGGAGGATCACGTCCTTTTGCCAAAAGGATTGAAAATAAATACCTAAAATTAGGTGGTAAAATTCATTTCAATTCTCGAGTTAAGGAAATAATTGTGGATAATGGTAAGGCAACAGGTATTATACTTGAAAATGGAAAAAAAATATTAGCGGATATAGTTATTTCAGCAGCTGATGGATATGATACTATTTTCAATATGTTGAAAGGGAAATATCTAGATGATGAAATCAAATGGTATTATGAGAATTTAACACCATTTCCACCTATTTGTCAAATCTCATTAGGCATTGCTGATGATTTTAAAGGAATTCCTCATTCGCTAGCTATTCCATTAAAGAAACCGATAAAAGTAGATCCTAAAACAGATTTGAAGGAAATTGGGTTAAGAATTTTTAATTTTGATCCAACATTAGCTCCAAAAGGAAAAACAGCTGTTGTTACGTTCTTTTATTCAAAAGATTATGAATATTGGACAAATATGCGTGAAAATAACAGGAAAAAATACAATGAAATAAAAGAACGATTAGCAAATGAAATAATTGATCAATTAGAAAATAGATTTCCAAATATAAAATCTAAAATTGAAGTTATTGATGTTTCAACGCCAGCAACATTTATTCGATATACAAATAATTGGAAGGGAAGCTATGAAGGATGGTTGCCTGATAAGAAGGTAATGGGTAAAACAATAACCGAAACGCTTCCAGGTTTGGATAATTTCTATATGGTAGGTCATTGGACTCGACCAGGTGGTGGATTACCTCCAGCAGCTATGTCTGGTAAGAAGATTGCTGGAATTATTTGTAAAAAAGATGAAAAAGAATTCACAATTATTTAAAATACAAACAAAAACTCCTTTTCTTTCATTTTTATTTTTTTAATATATAATTATTAGTAACAACTGATATTAGTTTTTTTTAATAAAATATATGAATTTTCAAAATACCTAAAACTTCATATGTTCATTTTAATTTATTTAAAATGTTTATTTTTAACAAATTAGGGTGGGTAAAAAATTGGCTTGGTTAAAAAAATTGAAAATTAGTTTGGATAAACACACAAAAAAAGATGTAAAAGAAAAAATCATGGAAGGAAGCGAAGAAGTAAACCTAAAATCTCAAAGTGAAAGTAAGACAGAGTGGGTAAAAGGGGCAATTGAGAAAATAGATAAATTAGTAGATAAGGAAACAGGAAAAAAGATTTTGTTAAGTTGTTGTGATGTTTTCCCAAAAACACGTATAAAACCAATGAAAGAAAAATATCTAGAAACTAGTAGTATTGATGCTGTTCTTGAATTAATGCATAAAGATTCCTCTTGGGGAGGTCTTTCCTATTATGAATACCCTTACAGAAAAGGAAATACAATTTATGTTACAAAGAATCCATTTAATCCTAAAAAATATGAAGAAACTAAAGATGAGAATATGAAAAAATATTATTATTGTCATTGTGGCTTAGTAAAAAATTCACTTAAATCAGGGAATACAAAAATATCTCCAATTTTCTGCTATTGCGGTGCAGGATGGTATAAAACCTTGTGGGAAGGCATAATTGAAAAACCTGTTGAAATTGAAGTTTTACAATCTGTAGTTCAAGGTGACAATTGTTGTGAATTTGCTATTCGTTTACCTATTGAATTATAGACAAATCTAAATTTAATTATATAATCATTCCAACTCTTTTCTTGTAATTTTAAATGTAACATTACCTTTGTTAGGGCAAGAATGAACATCAGAATTGGGATTATCTTGACACCATGGAAATTTGGCTTCATATTTCATAGCATAGATCTTTGGCAACATGCAATATAATGCTGTATGACATAATTTTTCTTCAATAAAATCATTTTCAAATATAACCTTATTACCAACTTCATGACCTATGGTGCATTTTTCATTAACTTTGATTACTTCTACTTCAATTCGCTTATATGGCATATAATTCACCAAAAAAAGAATTATTTAATTTATTAAATCAATTTTCTATTACTCTTTTATTAAAAATAATTGAAGTAAATTTTAATAGTAGGTATTCATTCTCAAAAATATGAGAATTAATTCTGAATTTCTACGAACGTTTATATTATCTAGATCAAATATTGGTTATAATTTCTCTTGAACTTAATTAGGAGTTATTAACGATGGATGCAAAAAAATTAGTTATTATATACATTACAATTGTTTTGAGTGGATTTATATTTCAATCGAGTAGTGTTTTTGTAAAGGGACAAGATTTTAATTTAACTAAGATTGGACAATTTGATGATTGTTACTTTGCATATGATGTTCAGGTTGAAGACGACATAGCATTTGTAGCTGATGCAGGAGATGGATTCTGGATTTTAGATGTAAACGATCCAACAAATCCTTTAATATTATCTCATAAACTTATTGGAGGAGTAGAACATAGGTTACAAGTAAAAGAGAATATTGCTTTTGTTGCTGACTATCATAATGGATTATTTATTTTCAATGTAACAAATCCTTCAAATCCACAGCAAATTGCGAATTATGGGAATCAAGTTGATTTTGTAGTTTGTAATGATGATATAGCGTGTTTTGGAGATCCTCATCTCTCAATATTAAACATTAGTGATTTAACCAACCCAACTGAACTTTATAGTTATGAGGATTTTCCAGTTATGGATATTATAATTAGAGATGATATACTCTTTTGTTTAGGGGTATTTACAGGATTAAAAATACTTAACATAAGCAATCCAATTGCACCAGTATTAGTTAATCAATGGTTAACATCAGGACCCTATTATAGGGACATTGAGATTTATAATGATATTATTTTTCTAGCAAGCACCACTGGTCTTAAAGCACTTGATATTAGTGATCTTAATGACATCCAAGATTTGGGAGTTGATTCGAGTGGTAAATCAGTTAGAAGTTTGGCAATAGAAAATAATTTGCTTTATATTTCAGAGGCGGATACAGATATAGTGATTTATAATATCACTAACATGGATAATTTCAATGAAATTGGACACCAAACAGAAAATGGCATCGTAATTAATTCAATTTATGTAGAAAATAATCTAGTATATGCAACTGCAGAATCTGACGGGTTAATAATATTCAATATTGAGCAAATTACCAGTTCTGATGAAGCATCTTTTTCATTTATTGGGATTTGCTTAATTGGATTAACATTAATTTGTTTTGGATTTTTAAGAAATAAAGAAGAAAAACTGAGGATTAATAAATGAAACAAAAAGTAAGGAATTTAATAATTGGAATGATTGGTTTTTTCCTTGTGGCTAATTACCTAGGATTAGCAATTATTAACATTCACAATATTGATGCGATAGATGATAATTTATTTGTAAATTATTTAGGGAGAGTTGATATTAGTGTGGGATATAAAATAAGATTGGATAACGACAGAGCTTATGTATCATCAAATGAAGGAATTGATATAATTGATATACAAAATCCATTAGCTCCTTCACATATTGGACTGATTGAAGGAACAATGGGTTTTGATGTTAAAGATAACATTGTATTCACTACAGATTCTAATGGGTTGGTAGTTATTGATGCATCAAACACAAATGATCCTCAAATAATTGGTACATCAAATACAGGTCAATGGGCTTATAACACAAGAGTAAATAACACATTAGTTTTTTCTATAGTATCTGGAGATTTGGATATTTATGATATAAGTGATTTAAATAATCCAATAAGAATTGGGCAATACACTGATACAGGTAGGGGGAATGATATTATTGTTTATGGAGATATTGCTTATTATGCTGATCCTGATGAAGGATTAGAAATAATTAATGTTACAAATCCAACTAATCCAGAGAAAATAAGAACTATAAGCAACACAATAGGTGCTTGGGATTTATACATAAGTAATGAATTATTGTTTTTAGGATGCCATGGTTTAGGATTTAAAGTATTAGATATAACAAATCCAACAAATCCTTCAATTATAAAACAATTCAATGATGGGGGGGAAGTATATGGTGTTTGTGGAAATGAGACTTTTATTTTTCTTGGTGATCTACAAGAAGGAGTTGAGGTTTTAAACAATACTTCAACATACTTATCTGAAGTAGCAAGCTATGTGGCAACTCCCCATGACATAGAATTCAATGGAAATTACATCTATTTAGCTGATCAAGATAATGGCTTCTTGCTGCTAGAATTAAGTAATACACAAAATGAAATAACTAATGGATTGAATTTACACTTTGGTTTTATAGTATTTCCTTTAATAGGAGTTATAATAGGCATTCAATGTAATCAAAAAAGAAAAACTAGAAGATTCAACACTACTTAAACTATTAATTTGAGGATTAGGAAAAAATCCTCTAATCTTCAATTTTTTCAATCTTAAAAGAAACAGGTCGAATGCCATCAGGACATGTCGTATATGCAGTACCTGGTTCAAATGCAGGATAATTACCACCAAATCTAAACATCTTAACAGTAGAATAAATTGAAGACCAAGCTGCGTTACAAAATCCTTCTGGAATATTTCCATCAATGCTAATAAAAGATTCACCTTCTTTTAAATCACATTTAACGATTTTTTTACCTGAAGGCATGAAAAATTCATGTCCTAAAACATCTTCTGGTCCAAATTTTTTCACAACAGTAATTTTGCACTTCATTACAATTCATATCTCCTTTCTTATTATATCATTCATCTTCTTCAATTCTTTCCATTTTGAAGCAAACTGGTCGAATGCCATCTGGACAAGCAACGTACATAGTTCCTGGTTCTGTCCATGTATCCCAAAAATTTCCTCCAAAAGCAAGAACCATCGCTTCAGGCTGGATAGCTCTCCATCCAAAACCACAGAATCCTTCAGGTTTCTCGCCATCCTTTGAAATTAGTTCTTGTCCTACTTTAAAAACGGGGCATTCAGGAATAACTTTTCCTTGTGGTGTTTTGTATTCTTCTCCAAAAACATCAATAGAATTGAACTTCTTAATTACAGTTATTTTTACTTTTGCCAATAAAATCCCCCAAAATAATGGTTAAGTGATTAGTTTGTTACTCTTAAATAAAATTAGTATTAATCTTGAAAAATATAATAATGAAATTTAGATTATTACTAGATTGAAATTATTCTTTAAAAATCGTTCATAAATTTTTTTGGAATGTGAACAGCGAATTTACATTGCATTGCACCATTAAGTACAGAATCTATTAAATCAACTTTTACTGGTTGATCGAAAATAGTGTCCCATTTTTGCTTATACCAACCAGCACTACAATGACAGAAAGTAGGTGAGATGTGAATATCACCTTTTTTCAAACTCTCCCTTACCCAAGGGCAATGGCAATAATAATATCTCTTTAGATTTTCATTAGTTTCATTTAGAAATAATTTAGTGTTATAAGGTATTTTTGTGATTATTATTTTATCTCCTTCTCTAACACCATATTCAATAGTAGGATTTTTTCTAATAAATTCAAGTACTTGTTCATCAACAGGTTGAGTGAAAAATAAAGACCTTTCCTTTGCTAATTGTTCAAATCGTTTAATAGAATTATTGCGTTGGTTTTCAAGAAAAGTATCTAAATTTTTTTCTTCTAGAAATTTCTTCCTTAAACGAATCAATCCATCTTTTTGTAATCTGTGTAAACCACTTGCCATTATTTCCTGACGAGGTTCTTCTTCAATGAGAGCATCCATTCGTTCCATTACTTTTTGAGTGATTATTGGTTTTTCTTTATTGGATAAAAGGATTTTTGGTAATTTAATTCTAGCAAAAACTTCATTTCTTTTTTCTTCACCAAATTTTTCTATGATTTTATTAGAAAGAACATTCATTAAATCAGCACCATCAATAACATCCAATAAATCTAAAGTTAATTTCTCGTTCTTGATAAACATGAGATATCTAAGTATTTCTAATAAATTAAAATAGGATAAATTATCAGAATCTTCTAAGAAAGAAACAAAGAAATTTAATTCTTTAATTGAAGCATCTTTAGCAGTCTTTTCATACTTTTGTAGAAAATCCTCAAATGTTTTAATTAGTTCCAGAGTGATAACAATTGTATCCGCAGTAAGTCCTCTATTAAGTAACTCTTTTTTATAATTATTAAAATCCAATTATTTACTCACAACCTCTAACATACTTTCAATAATTAATTGTTTTGTGAATAAAAAATTTCTCATAAGATGGAGAATTAATTCTCCTAAAATGGAGAAAATAATTATCGTAAAGAAATCTGAAATTAATCAAAAATTTATCTAGCTACTTTTCCATTATTTTTTTCATTAATGAATCAGGTATTCCAACAGATTTAGCTGCAACTTCAACAGTTTTAATCATTCTTGGACTAATTTCAAAAACTATTTTATAGCATTTGATAGCTTCATCATAATTACCTATGGAATAAAAAGCATAACCTAATGTTGTCCATATAGACATATATCTTGATTCTTTTTTATCTTTCATAAGGTCAAAAATCTTTGCTAATAATACTTGACGTTCTTTATTATCTTGTGTTTGTTCAATTTCTTTAAGCATGGAATTAATTTCACGATAGCTTTGTCTGTAAGTTATAAATCTACCAATTTCCTTTATAGGATCGTCATGATCCATTATTTGATAATCAACAATAATCTCTTCACTATTTGTTTTATCATTAAATTTTTTTACAAGCAATTTTGCACTTTGTTTTCCTCGAGCATCACCACCTGCTTCCTCACCAGCTTGTAAAGCAGCAAAAAGTTTTTCGGATAAATTACCTTCAGTGCTTTCAAATGCTTGAGTCATGGCATCAATAACTTCAGAACCAACGAGAATATTTCCTTGACAAGCATAATTCTCACCAGTTTTATGGCCAGCCCAATAAGAACAATTTTTACCAGTAAACGAAAGGGAAGTTCCCTTTTCAAAATTAACAATACCAATTTGACGGCTTTCGATATGTTCATCAATAGCTCTGAAATGATCTAAAATTTCTTCTAGATTCTTCTTTTTATTCAATTGCTCAAAAAAGATAGAATGAAACCTAGGATCACCATTATGTTGATGTGTTATAACACCTTTTCCTGCTTTTGCTGAGCAAACAAAACCAGCATTCCAGCAACAAGAAGCAATCGCAAAACCAACTTCATTAGCATTTTTATCAAATGCTACAATAGAGAATGTCATAAGATTGTAAGAATTTTATAATTAAAAAGAATAACTCTCTATATGAGGTCACTTATTGTTACTTTTTCAAATGAAATACTGAACTATAAAATAAATCAATAAGAAAGAATTAGAATTTCTTTCTCTTTATCAAATCCAGTGCATATAATACTATAGCATTTTCATCAAAATTGTAGGATGAAAAAAGATCATAAGTTAGCTCAAAATCGGGTTCAAGTGTCAAATGTGTCTTAGGATTCTTTGGAAAAGCAATGAAAAACCTTGTTGCTACCTTTCCTTTAATTTTTGATTCTTTTAATTCAAACATTCTGATATTTCCAAAACAATTGCCCGATTGCCCCGATGCAACACCAACAGTGACAGCTCCAATTCGACTCAAATTTAACATTAAATCAAAACCAGAACTATGTGTAACATCTGTGCTTAATACAATAATTTTCTTTGGTTTATAATATGCTTCAAATGTTCTTTTAGAAAATTCCTTGTAAAAAGTAGGCATTTTTTTCATGCCTTCTCTATAACCTTCAATTTGCATAGAATTGTCTTTGTATAAAGTGAAAGTTTTATCATTTCCAAAATAATAATCATTAATTTCTAAAGGTACTTGGTTATAATAATAAATATCAGCAAGATTTATACCATCTTTGGATGAATCATTCAGAAATTGTGAAAATTTCAAAACATCAGATCTTGATTGTACAAGTTCTACAGCTTTCTCAAATCCAATAATGAAATATAAAAGAAATATCACAATATAATCTTGACCTCCTTGACATTTACGAAGATCAATTATAAGATAATCGCTTTTATTATTCTTCATTTTTTGAAATAATGATGTAAATAATTCTGTAGCTGAAGGCAAACCCTTTATGATATCAGTTAACTCATCTGGTACAGCTCCACTATTATATCTCTTATAGAGTTCTTTGACTATTTCATTAAAATCAGTCAAACCTATATTTTGCCAAAGTTCATGTGCTTCACGATAAGAGATCATATTATCGATTTTTAGATATGCAATTTTTTCATCTTTATCCAGAAAACAATAATCAAAACATTTGTTGGGATTTGGTATTTTTAGTTTACTTTCTCCTGATAACAAAGGATAGCTTCTTTTTTCATTTATTTTAAATTGCTCCTTGATTTTTTTGCCATCAGGAAGTTCAAGAGAAACTATAATTTTATCATTATCTTTCCATTCGGGCAATAATCTGAGTAAATTGTTTCTGAAATAAAGCATTCCGAATCTTCCAAGATGCCCGAGTAAATTATTCATATTATCAAATCCTTGAAGACTTTTTACACGTTTGATTAACATATCAAAGGAAATACCTTCAACAGAAAGTAATTTAGCACCTAAAAATGAATAATGCTCTTCTTTTGTAACAGCTCCAACATAAAGAGAATTTTCTATAGGTATAAAATAAAGTGGAATTCCACCAGGATTTTCCTTATCTAGCAATTCTTTACCCAAATATAAACCAGTATGTGCATCTTCTAAATTAGCAATAAATGGACTTATATGAAAGAAAAACTCTTCACGCGTCATTCCTTGTTCTGGTATGCTTAAAATTAATTCCTGTAATCTTCTATGATAAGCAATTTTTCCTCCGCCATTAATATAAGGATCTGGGTGAGTTTCCTCTAAAATATTTGTTAATTGTCTTATATCTTTAATTAATTCATTTCTAGCAATTATTTCAGACATTAAAATCACAATCGCAATTATTTTACAATATTAATTCTTAATTTGTTATTTAAAAATAGGATTCACATTTTGAGGTCACAAATAGTGACCAAAGTAATTAGATATTTTTCAGTAAAATACCAAAAAATGATTTTATTAATTCATGAAGATTAGTATAAATAATTTTCAATAAGAAGCTATTTTAATTATTACTGAGGGATAAATATGAATTTGGAAAACAAGATTTGTAAATCAGCACTAGAATTAATTGGGCACACACCAATTGTTGAATTAAATAGGATAACAAGAGGATTGAAGGGACGAATACTAGCAAAAATAGAATATTTTAATCCTGGTTTTTCTAAAAAGGATCGAATTGCCCTACAGACACTAGAGGAAGCAGAAAAAACCGGATTGTTAAAACCTGGACAAACAGTAATAGAATTAACAAGTGGTAATACTGGCACTGGATATGCAATTGCTTGTTCACTTAAGGGATATCCCTTTATTGCTGTTATGAGTAAAGGAAATTCTATAGAACGAGCTCGAATGATGGCAGCATTTGGTGCAGAAGTTCATATTGTTGATCAAGCTCCAGGTGCCCCACCAGGACAAGTTTCTGGGGAATCACTTGCTTTAGTTGAAAAAGAAACACAAAGATTAACAAAAGAGCGAAAGGCATTTCGAGCTGATCAATTTACATTAAATGGTAATTGGCATGCTCATTATTATCATACAGCAGAAGAAATATTAAATCAAGTAAAAAAACCAATAGATGGCTTTTGTGATTTTGTTGGCTCAAGTGGGAGTTTTGTTGGAATATCTAAAAGATTAAGAGAAAAATATCCTGAAATAAAATGTTATGTTGTAGAACCAATTACTTGTGCTGTATTAGCGGGTCATGAAATTTTAAATACAGATCATAAAATACAAGGTGGGGGGTATTCTATGACAAATTTATCTTTCCTAGTTAATACGAAAATTAATGGTTATATACAAATAAAAGATGATGAAGCAATTAGGATGGCTAGAAGATTAGCTAGGGAAGAGGGTTTATTTGCTGGATTTTCATCTGGTGCAAATGTTGCAGCTGCATTACGATTACTTGAGGGAGAATTAGAGGGAAAAACAATTGTTGTACTTCTCAATGACTCTGGATTAAAATATTTAAGTACAGATCTTTTTGAAACTTTCCCATAACTATCTTATAATGAAATTCCTAATATAAAAAAATGAATTACCTAACTTTGAAATTTACTTACATATATTGATGTAAATTCTTCAGCTAAAATATCCATAAATACAACATCATATTTCATGTTACCAATAATTCTAGATTGTCTTCTAAGGCCAATTTCTTTAAAACCTATTTTTTTATAACAATTAATAGCTGTTTTGTTAAAAGAAAAAACACCTAGCATGATATTATTTAGATTTAATAAATTAAAACCATAATCTAAGAGTTGTTTAATTGCATCTTGACCATATCCTTTATTCCAATAAGATTTTTCACCTATAACTATACCTAACATTGCATGTCTATTGACGTAATCAATATTAAATAACATACATCGACCAAGTAATTTATCAGTTTTCAAATCAACAATACTGAATACATGTGCATTCTGTTGTAAAAGGTCATTTATGGTCTTTTTCTCTTTTAATACATTTGTAGGGGTGTACGCTTCATCTCCTAATGGGATAGTAATTTCAAGATCATTGAACCACTCGGTCCATTTTTCAGCATCTTGTTCAGTTATAGGAGATAAATAACATTTTATTCCAACAATTTTCTTGAAGTATTGCATCACAATCGTATTCAGCATTTATTTTATGATTATAAATCGATTGATAAATCAAGTAAAAAAGCAAAAATCTATTTTGAGAAAATCCATATCTGAGGATAGAGACCTTCTGGTCCAGTCATAAGGTCGCCATTAGGATAATGAGCACTAATTGTACAAATAGTTCCATCAGCATTTATTTTAATTTTCATGAAATGTCTAGTTTGTTCACCATACATATAACCATAAAGTTCATTGTCAGTTGAATATGATTCAATGTTAGGTATGTGATAATATAAGCCATCATTTTCAGAAGCCGCATAAATTTGATGTTCTGGTGAATTGATAACTCTACTAGCGTTCCAAGGTAATCGATAAAACTCGATTTCTTGATAAAAACCAGAACTAATATTATAGAAAGTTCGTGTGTCAATCCAAACATCATGATTAAGTACTCCATAATCAACTTCTAAATTAGCACCACCTCCTCCAGTACACCAATAATGAGTACTATTTCCAGAGGGGTTATCGGTTTCAATGTATAGCAAACCTTGATTGCCATAGGTGTAATTCCAGTGCTCATAATGATGATCATGACCAAAAAATACCCCATCAATTCCATATTTATCCGCTAAAGGAGCGAGCCAAGATTGCATAGCAATATTTTGCGAAGATGTTCCAGTAGTGAACATTGTATGATGGAAATTAATAAAAATCCAATCTTGTCCTCGAGTTTGTGCATCAATTATGTCTTCTTCCACCCAAATTTTTTGTTCATTGGATATTGAGTAACTACCAGCATCAAAATTGTCTATCATAATGAAATGTGCAGATGCATAATCAAAAGAATAGTAATGGCCTATTTCTGATTCATATGGAAATGGGAAAGCGTTGCGAAAATTCTTAGCTCCATTTCCACCATAATCATGGTTTCCAATAGCAATTTGAAATGGCATAAAAGCTGCATATTGAGGGAAATTTCGAGCTGTGTAATGAAAGGAGATTGGTACTCCTCCATTATACATTAAATCACCCAATTGAATAACGAAATTAGGATTTTCAGCAAATATACCTTTGGCAACAATGTCTCCTGTGCGTAAAGTAGCACCAGGGCTTGGTTGCATATCACCTACGATAATAATTTTAAATGCCACATTGTTATCAGGAGCTGTTTTAAAAGAAAATACCTGATCAGCAGAATAAGTTGAAGTTTTTACTCCAATAGAATAATAATAAACAGTATTCGGTTGAAGGTTCGTTAACAAAACATTATGTAAATGAGATTTAGGGGAAGGACTTTCGAAAATTTCCAAATTTTCTAGAGATGTACTGAATTTAATAATTGTTTTTCTAGCATAGCGAGTTAACCAAGAGATAAAAATTTCAGTTCTAGGGTCCTCACCAAAAGTTAACCAAGGACCATCATTCCATGAATATGTTTCAATAATATTAGCACCATTGCTATATGCAAATAAAGCAAATCCACTGAGGGGAAAAATAATTACTAGAAATAAACCAAAAACCAATACAATATTTTCTACTTTTCTTAATTGAATATCTCCAAGTTTCAATAATTTTAAGCTTTTAATTGCTTGAATTAAGTATATTGAGAATATAATTAAACAAAAAATTAAAAAAACAATTAATAGAGAGATGTAAGTTCTTCTTTCTAAAACAAAGTATAACAGATAACCAAACATTGAGATTGCTGATAAGCTAGTTATGAATAAACCTATAATTATAGATGCTCTTCGATTATTTAGCTTAGAATTTTCTGTTTTTGTTTTATTCTCCATCGAAGCATACACCCAGCTATGATTTAGATTCATTGTTTTAGAAATTAATTATTTTAAAGATTTTACACCAAAAAATATTCTTATTCTACGGAGTAATTTTTTTAAAAATAAAAGCATCTCAAATAGATCAAATATTTAGAACAATTATTGTATATGATTAATTAAAATTCACAACTCTTTAATGAGTTTTAGTAATATTTAACAAGTAATGAATACTTTAATGTTTTAGCTTTTTATTATTGTGAGCTATTAATAGCGCTACATGTCGACCTCCTTTAATACTATTTGGTATTCCTCCAAATAATTCGAACCATTGTCCTGCCATATAAAATCTTTTCAATCCTTTTATTGTTTTAGGAATGAATTTCTTGAATTCTTTGGG
>JAEOUJ010000281.1 GCA_016839405.1 Candidatus Gerdarchaeota archaeon
CTCAATATGCAGCACTCAAGAACCCTAATTTATTAGAGTTCTTTTGAAAAAGAGATGGGGTATATATAATGGGCGCTTATGTGGTCATTATATAACCCATTTTCATTTTCAAAAATCGTATTCTAATTTTGTTTTGATTTGCAACATTCAATATTTTTTTTAAAGCGAATTCTATTATGTGTCATAAAAATATGTCTTTATCCCAGTGTGGCTGTAGACACAAAAAAAACATAATTTGACTATATTTCAAATGAAACAGGTTGAAGAATATTGGCAAAAATAATGATTGTTGATGACATGGTTGTTATTCAAGAAATCTTAAAAGAAATCTTGAATTTAAAAGGACATATTATTACATATTCAGCTTTTGATGGACAACAAGCAATAGATTATTTTAAGGAAAATTCTGATTGGCCCGATCTAGTAATAATGGACCATAGAATGCCTGTTAAAGATGGAGTTACAGCTCTAAAAGAATTATTAGAACTTGATAGTAAGATTAAGGTTATATTTGTTAGTGCAGATGAAAGTGCAAGAAAAAGAGCTTTAAGTATGGGAGCAATTGGTTATTTAATTAAACCATTTTCTGTAAAAGATATACTACAATTAATTGAAACTGTTATCTGATTTTTATTAAAATAAGACATCAAGTGGTAATTTGTTTTTAGAAAATATTTCTAATATTTTAACCATAAGTTTAGGATTTGTCTCATTTATAATCGTAGTTATAAGCGATAATTCACCATCTAATGAATTATCAATGAAATTTTGTATTCTTAATACTGGGGCATCATTAAGAATTAATTCTGTTAAATCACTAACTCTAGTTATTAGATAATCAATATGATCAGAAATGATCTCAATTATCCGATCAAAAGGTTCATTTCTAATACTTGAAACAAGCTTCTCACAAAAACGATTAGAAAGACCACTGTATATTTTACCATCATTTAAATCAATTATAACTTTTGATTCTAATGGCATCTTCCATAATTTATTTTTAAGATTGTTAACCTCACTATTAAACATTAGAGTATCTTTTTCTGGAGAAATAATATTAACTAATTCATTGAAACTATCATTTTGTATTCCTAATATATGAAGTGTTGTTGATTCTTTGGTACGTGAAAATAAAGCTTCTGCATCTACTAAAGGAACAGTCCATAAATCATTGTAGAGCTTTTTATGCGGTAGGAACCATTTTAAAGTAGCTAAAGCTAATGAGATTTCATCCTTTTTACCTACAATTACTATTCGTTCGTTTTTTAATAATGCAAAAATAATTTTATCTAAATTGTTTGGTATTTTCGAAAATAGGAATTCAAAACTTCCTTCTAAAACTAGGCTTGTTGGTTTTATTATTTCTGGTATTTTCTCTTCTTTATCTAATCTTTGTTTAATTAAGTCTACTGAATCAATACCTTTATCGAAATTTACTTTTAAGCTTTCTATATTAAGTAATTGTTTTAATTTTTCCTTAATTTGATTTGATAGGTACTCTTTTGGATCTCCTTGTTTAATTAATTCCGAGGCAATTTCTCTCACAGTAACAGCAATTTCAGGAATAGATTTGTATAATGATAATTGTTGGGATCTATCAACCAGAGTGACAATTCCAAGAGTTCTTTTTCCACCTCGAGCGGTGTCATCATCAATAAAGAAAAATGTGGAATAAGCAATAAATCCCTCATCAACAAAAGGTATTACAGATTCAACATAATCATCAGCTTCTTTCCATTGATTAGAAGATAAAGATAATGTACTTAAATGAGATTTCATACATACTTTTTGTGCAAATTGCTTTTCTAGTCCAGTTGAGTACAAACATCCTGGACCAAGTTTATCATCAAATCTGACTAGACAAACACCTCGACGTAAACTCATAAGGGTTCTACCAACATCCAGCTATAACCTTTTAGCTAATTTTATAATTTCCAACTAAAAAAGCTTTATTTTATAGCAATTATATAGAAAAAGAAGAAATGAAGCTCAATAATTTATTTTTGGTGTTTTTTAATGAGTAATAGAGTAACAATGCATGTAGATATTATTGTCAATGGACTAGTGCAAGGTGTGTCTTTCAGGATATACACAAAAAGAAAAGCAAACTCACTTGGTTTAACTGGCTATGTCAAAAACCTTGCTAATGGAGATGTTGAAATAGTGGCAGAAGGTGTTCAAGAACAACTCTATAAATTAATTTCTTGGTTACGCAAAGAGGGATCACCAGCATCTCAAGTTATAGATGTAAATGTTAAATGGACAAAAGAATTGAAAAATTATCACTCTTTTAGTATTGAATTTTAAAAAAAGAATTAATAGAGCAATTTAGAAAAATTGCTCTTAAATTAAGATTTAAGTTGCTGGAAGACCATCATCAACAATAACATGTATTTGAGTTCGTAGTGTAGCAATTATTGCTTCAACTTGTGCTTTAATAGATGATGGAAATGGACCCATACCCAAATATGGATCTATTGTATTTTTAATCATGTTAGTAGAGTTTTGGAATTGTACTAAGAAATCTCTTAGAGCATAAACTGGCGTATCGTTGTAAGCTTCTACAATATCAACAGTATTATTTAGGTTTGAAGAAGCTATATACAAAGAAGCAGAAACGCCATCACTATCATCAGTATATATGTAATAAGTTGTTGCATAAGTAGCATTTATTGCTCTTGAAATATTGCTTAATATTAATGCAAAAGGCTCAGGTTGAAACACTGAATTAATTGTGCTTGTTAGTTGATAAGCAATACCACTCATGAGAGAGTATTCTGAGTTATTCCCGCGTATTTCTATTGTATTTAGCATAGCAGTTGCTTCTGTTGCATTTGCTACTGCATTATCAGAAGCAGCAATAGCATCCGCCATATAAGCCCACATTTCATTCCAATCACTTGGAGTTGTTTGATTAAAGTAAATATAAGTACCATCGTAATAGTAAGTATCTAATGCATCTACTATACCTCCTAAAGTAGCTGCCATATATTTTTCTAAATCAATAATTGGTAAAGCAAGATCAATAATATCATCAAAGAAATCAAAGAAACCAAGGGCAGAGCTTGAACCAGAAAGTA
>JAEOUJ010000028.1 GCA_016839405.1 Candidatus Gerdarchaeota archaeon
CAAACATCAATTGAATCCAAGTGTAATTCGATATGCTACAAATAATCTTCTAAATGCTGAAACATATGAAGATATAGAACCACAAAGAAAAAGTAAAACAAGATGCCAATTAAGTGAGAATTGTGCGTTTGATTGTTGTGCTTCAAAATGTGAAAATTGTTGTGAATGTGGCCCAAAAACGGAGGGTCAAAAAGCATGTTGTCAAGCTTGTGATGTTTCAGTTGGATGTTGCAGTTTCTGTGGAGATTGTGCTGATTGCGTTTAATCTTCATTCTAGAAGATGCTATAAACTAAAGAGTCTAGCTATAAAAACAACTGATAAAAGGAGAAATCATAAAATAATCTGATTAATCTCTATTAATTCTCTTTAGTATCATTTTATCTAAAAATTTATCAGGCAACCATTTTCTAACATTAATTGCTAATTTAGATCTATGACCAACTGAATATCTTGTTTTTGGTTTTTTAATCATAATAACTTTAGATACTTTCTTGGCTATACACTTAGGTTGTGAGGATTTTTTATTAGAAAAATTACTTTTCATAAGAATAACAGAATTTTTAGCTAATTTTCTATAAGCACCATTCTCAGAATATTTCAACAAAGTATCAAATGCAATTTTATCAAATCCAGTATTAATTGTGCCAGGTTCTATTATAATAACATCTATACCAAATGGTTTAGTTTCTATTCGCAAACAATCAGAGAAACCTTCTAAAGCGAATTTTGATGCTGTATACCAACCTCCTAATGGAGAATACATTTTTCCTGCAGCAGATGAGATATTTACTATTTTACCAAATTTATTTGAGCGCATATATGGAATTATCAATTGTGTTAATCGTCCCAAACCAAACAAATTAACTTCAAATTGCTTTCGAGCATCATTTAAAGGAATGTCTTCAATAGCACCAAATAATCCATAACCTGCACAATTAATCAAAATATCAATTCTGTCATTTTCCTTAATTATTAATTTAACAGCTTCTTGTATTGATTTATCATCTGTTAAATCTATAGGAAGTATTTTAGCACCTAGTTTTTTGATATCTTGCATTTTATCTAAACTTCGAGAAGCACCGTAAACATCCATATTATCATTTAATAGTTGTTTAACAATTTCTTTACCAATTCCAGATGATGCTCCAGTTATTAATGCTATTTTTTTCATAAACACTACTTCCGAGTTATGGTAAGTAAATTTAATAAAAAAGCTTTTTACACCTAATTCCAATTTTTAATTATGATTCGAGTTGCTAGTATTCAAATAGCTCCTGTATATCTTGATGCTCAAAAAACATGGGAAAAATTAAAAGAAAAAATAAATGAAGCACATAAGGAAGGAGCAGATTTAGTTACATGGGGCGAAACATTAATTCCTGGATATCCTCAATGGATTTGGATGTCACCATCTGATAAACCAATATTTAATAATCCAAATCAGAAAAAGACTTATTCTAAATATTGGCAAGAAGCAATTCATCTTGAAAATAGCAAGATTCTAGAAGATATGAAATCTCTTGCTAAAAAAACTAAGATGATGTTCATGGGGGGGATTGCTGAAAAATATAGTGGTTCAACTTACTGCACTTTAATAACAATTGGTAATAATGGTGAGTTATTGGGTAGACATCGTAAAATAAAACCCACCTATGAAGAAAGATTAGTTTGGGCTGATGGTGATAGAATAGGATTAAAAACTCATGATATTAAGGGATGGAAAGTTGGGGGATTGAATTGTTGGGAAAATTGGCTGCCATTAGCACGTGCTGCTTTACATCTACAAGAAGAAATACTTCATATTGCTGTTTGGCCTGGTGGCATTAGTTTAACAAAGGATATTACTCGATTCATTGCATTAGAAGGTCGTTCATGGTCTATTTCTACATCAGGTTTATTAAGAGCTACAGATTTTTCTCATCTTGATGAATCTGAATTTCCAATGAAAAAAATAATGGAAACTTATAAAGAATTCTGGCAAGATGGAGGTTCTATAGCAGTAGACCCGACTGGAAAAATTGTTGCTGGACCATTAGTTAAAGAAGAAGGAATACTTTACATAGACGTTGATCCACTTTTAGCTATTGAAGAACGTAAAAATCTTGATATATCTGGACACTATTCTAGATTTGATTTGTTTAATAAACCATGAATTAATCTACAAAAAATGAATTTCTATTTATAATCAGATTCTTTTAGAGCTTTTTTCAATATTTTTTCAACAAATTCATCTTTTTCATTTACTTATGTAGAAGTCTAAAATCCATTATGTAAAAATTGATAATTTGATAATATCTATGAAGTAATTAACATAATATAGAATAAATGGAAATATCCTAAATTGTAGTTCTTCTAACTTCCAGTTTGTAAATTTAGCTAATTATTTGAAAACATTAAATACTCCACTTAGGAATTTCTTGGCATGTAATTCCCATGATCGAGATTCAATTATTTTTTTCCCATTGTTTGATATTTTCTTACGAAGATTCTTATCACGAGCTAATAATAAAAGGCTTTTTTTAATAGATATAGGATCTAAAATATTTCTTACAAGTATAGCATTTTCACCATCAATAA
>JAEOUJ010000282.1 GCA_016839405.1 Candidatus Gerdarchaeota archaeon
ATATTCCGAAAAGATCTATAACTGAATGAATAATTTCTAGAATATCAGCTAATTCTTCTATTCTTTGATTTTGTACAAATTCTTTTGATTCCTCAATTAATTTTTGACCTAAAAGTAATAGCAATTCTTCTTGATTTTTACATTTTCTAAATTTTGCTTTTCTTCCACTTTTTCTAATTATTTCAGGAATATTATCTCTCACAAGTTTCGGTAGGTCATTTTCATTCAAATAGAACACATCAATTTAAGGCAGTTAGTTTTGGGAAGATTTTATTTAACTTAAAAGTTATCTATGAAGTATTGATAGGTTTAATAATATATAATTTAAATAAAAACTGGAGGATAATTCAGTGGGCGTTACAAAACTTGGCGATTTATTTGAAAACCGGCAAGAAGTAAGTTTTGAATTCTTTAAAGGTAAGGCAATAGCTTTTGATGGAAATAATATATTATATCAATTCTTAACACGAATTCGTCAATCAGATGGAAGTCTACTTGTTGATGATCAAGGAAATGTCACTAGTCATTTATCTGGTTTATTATATCGTTTATCCAGAACGATTAATAGTGGAATTAAAGCAGTATTTGTTTTTGACGGAAAACCACCTGAACAAAAAACAAAGGAATTACTTAAAAGAAAACAACTAAAAAAACAAGCTGAAATTGCTTATGCTGAAGCTTTAGAGAGAGGTGATGAAGAATTAGCTCAACGTTATGCTCAAAGAACTGCAAGATTAACTTCACCAATGATTGATGACGCAAAAAAACTTTTGAAATTATTAGGCATACCGGTTATTCAAGCACCTATGGAGGGAGAAGGGCAAGCTGCTGTTATGGCGCAGAGAGGTGATGTATGGGCGAGTTGCTCTCAAGATTATGATAGTCTATTATTTGGAACTCCACGCTTAGTGAGGAATCTAACAATCTCTGGAAGAAGAAAATTACCTAGAAAAAACATCTATGTTGAAGTTAAACCCGAATTAATATTACTTGAAGATTCTCTAAAATCAAACAAAATATCCAAAGAGGAATTGTTAGAGATAGGTATACTTTTAGGAACAGATTTCAATCCTGATGGAATTGGAGTTTCAGGAATAGGGCCTAAAACTGCTTATAGATTGATAAAAGAATATAAAACAATTGAAAAAATATTAGATTTACCAAATATGACTAAAGCTAATAAGGATATTAACCTTGAAGAAATCAGGAATATTTTTCTTAAACCTAAAATTGTTACAAATTATGAATTGAAATGGTCTGGACCTGATGTTGAAGCAATTGTTGATTTCCTTTGTGGTCAAAGAGGTTTTAGTGAAACTCGAGTCAGGGGTACTTTAGAAAAAGCTAAAAAAATAGCTGACGAAAAGAAAAAACAATCAACACTTGATTCCTTTTTTGGCGGTTAAAAGTTAGGGGGATTTCCTAACTTTCAACAACTGTCTCCATCAAGTACTAATTGGAAAACACCTGCCTGTTCGAATTCATTCATTAAGAAATTATAACAATCTCTTAAATTGTAATCCATTTTAGGTGTTTCAAATTCAATTTGGAGTAGGAATTCCTCATTTGCATCATAAACAACGATTACTGATGTTATTTCTGGAATTTTTTTTGCTTTCTTATTAGATAGCTCATAGGTTACAGTTACAAGTTCAACTTCGCTTTCGGTTTCAACATTATTAACAAGAATATTTTGGCTGTGAAGATATTTTTCTAAATTAGAGACATTAATCCTTTTACCAATAACATATGATCCTCTTTGTCTTTTAACAGCTGAAACCTCTAATCTTTTTTTGCTTTGTCTTAAGAAAATAAATACTCCAATCCAAAGAATTGCAGTTATTGCTATGACAATTATACCACCAAATCTAGTTATTCCTAATGCATCAGGCCAGAGGTCAGGAATTGCATATTCTCCAAAAAACATTAGAACGATTTCCATTATTACTGAACCGGCTAAAATCAATTCAATAATACTTAGAGCATCACTTGCACGATTATTTGATTCAGTCATTTGCATCATTGATTTTGTATTTTGTGCCATTGAATCAGAAATACGTCTCATGTGTCTTTCTGCCAGAGCATTTGAGAAATCTCTAAGAGCAACCATTTTGGATTCTAAGCCTTGGATTACTTTTTGAGTATCGTTTACACGTTTTGTTGTAATAAGTGAATCATTTTGTATTTTTGTAAGTTCTTTAATTAAAGAATCACTTAAGGTTCTTCTTGGATCTTTTTCAGTAAGTTCAGAAACAAATTCAGTAATACTATCACGTAAATAAGCAAGAATATCATGTAACATAATAGCATCAGAACTCGCTTTTGTTATCCAATTCTGTGCATTGGTAAGGCTTGTTATGTCACCAAGCATTGCTTTATCAATGTCTAGCTCAATATTTTTTGATTCATCCCATAAGTGCCAGATTACAGAAGAATAGTCATCCAAAAAAATTCTAATGGCTGATGAAAAACATCGCTCGAGGAAAGATTGTTCATAATTTTGGAAATTTCTTGTTACAAGAATTTCACCATGTTGACCTAAAAAATTATATCCCTCATCAAATGATTCTACATTTTGCATTACATCAAGTATTTGCTCAAGTTCATTCTGCAATTCTTCTCCGTCAAAGAAATCCTCAGGTGAGGGTGGTCGTATGTTTATATCTTCAGCAAAAATTACTACAAATTTTGTTCTTTTATCAGCCTCATTTAAATAAATGAGATCAAGTAAATTCCTTTGATATTCAGTTAGAAGAGAATCAATCATTTGTGAAGTATCCATTGTAAGATCAACAATTATTCTAGTTAACACATCAAGTGATACCCATCCATCTGTTGTTTCTTCAACTTCATGTAATTCTGCTCCATAAATTACTCGTCCCCAAGTATTTATGTAACCACTTAATTCTTCCTTTTGCAGAATTCCTTCCTCTTCAGGGAAATTTAACATTGCTCTAAAATGAATATACTCAGATGGTGAGAAATCTTCTACAATTACTTTACATGAAACACCATCATCATGGAAAATCAGTTCACTAGGAGCATTATCTTTTAAAGCAGTAACAATGTGCCCTCTTCTATGATGATAGCTATCAAGTTTTATATTAAGAGCAGATAATTGATTTCTATCAAAAGGCAACCATTCAACTAAAGCAATTCTAACGTTTCTTAGCTTAATATGTTCTGTAAGCTCATCATCTATATTACCAACGCCATTCATTCAAGTATCTCCTTTTGAGGTTTCTTTTTATTGAGAAAATTGAAGAAATAGGGTTTTGTAACATAAGAAACATCCTCAGGTCTACTGAAAGGAATATTTTCTTTATAATTACAATCAATACATTCCATATTGAATTCAGAATCTTCAGCATAGATTTTAAGATTGTATGTTCTGCTGGTGCATTTAGGACATACAAACAAATTATCTATATTTTGTCGAACTGTTTCATTCAAATTTATAAGATATTTTTTTGATTCTTTTGTGGGGCGATAACCTGTAATATAATCATGTTGTGCTGAAGATAATCGAATTGTCTCAAGCAGCCCTAATTCTCTTAAATCACCCAAATCATCTTCCCCTTCTTTTGAAATATTAACAAATTTCCTGCCTTTACCTAAAAAAGAGGATGAAATAGGTGCATAATCATATTCATTAAAAACACCCTTTCTAATTGCTTGAAAAATTAATGCTTGAAGGGGAGTTTCTTTTACCCATGAAATGGGACAATTTAATGAATCTGTTAATTTGGATATTAGATAAAGTAATTCTTGTTGTTCAGTTGTTAATTCAATATCCTTACCTGACATTACTCTTCCTTCTAAAATTTAAATTATGAATTGGTTTAATAGTGAATTAAAAAAGTAAACTTTGCAATTAATTAAAATCTTTCCAAATAGGATTTTATAGATAAAAAAAAGAATGTTCAATTTAGTTTTTAAATTCAACACATGTATTGGTAAAATTAATAGGAAATGAAGTTAATTTTTAGATAGTTTAATATCAGGAAAATTATATTGGTGAGAATCTTGAATAAGGAACAAAAATCTATTGAAAATAGGAAAGAAAATAAAAAAAACAAAAATAGGTATGGGAATAATAGTATCCACTTTTTTAATAGCTTTAACAGCATTAATTTTAGCCATAATAAATTACATTACTATTGGGAATATTCCCGGAGTATAAATTAAAGAAAAAGAAAAAAAGAAATGATAAATTTCTTTTTTTTACTTTTTAACCTATAAGTGGATGTTTACCAGTTAATATTGTTATGATTTTAAGAATTGACAAGCCAAAACGAGTTTTTAAATCAAATTTCTTAGCTGTTACAGGCATCTTAGTAAAACGAATATATGGACACTCTGATAGTATTAATGATTCGCGCTCTTTAGATATCATATCAATGTTTTTTAATAATTCTGGAAGCATACCTGAAACATCCAATCCTTGAACTGGATGTTTTATTTCACCATTTTTTATATACCAACCAAAACCTGTTACAGAAAATCGTCCAGAGCTTGTATCTGACATATGTAAACCCATAAGTGATCGAAGCATAAAACCTTCTTTTGTTTCTGCAATCATTTCTTCTTTGCTAATATCACCTGGTTCAACTTCAATAGTTGTTGGACCTATTGAAGGATAAGTTTTTACAGGATCACCACCAAAACCAAGAAAACCTAATCTTGCAGCTTTACCATTTGATTCCAAACCCAATTTATTTCCGTAATAATTATCCAATAGATATGTTTGAAGAATTCCTTTATCAATAAGAATTGTTCTTTCTCTAGGTAAACCCTCTCCATCATACATTGAACGATTAATTTTTGTTACATTTGTTCCATTATCAATTAGAGTAAATTTATCTGTAGCAATAAGATTACCAACTTGATCCGAATAAGGTGATGCTCCTCGAGCAATATTATCACCTTGTAATTGTGTTATTAATATATTCAATAAACCACCAAGTAAACCAAAAGATGCTTCAGGTTCAAGAATTATAGGAACTTCTTTAGTGAAATTCATAGTTTTTGGTGCAGCTGCTCTTTGAGTTTGTTTTATAGTTTCTTTTGTAATGGAATCAAATTGAAATTCATTCAAACCTGGACCGCCTTCAATTCCAAAAGAGTAATTTGGAATCAATCCTTTTGTTGTTATTGCAGCAGCAAAACCACCAATTCCACCACTTTTATTCTGGATATTAATTCCATTTGAATTTAGAAGATGCTCCTCTGATATTTCAAGAAAAAGCTGTCCTTGAAGATATTTTAAACCTTTAACTGCATTAATACCATCAATCATCTCAATAATTCTATCGGCTATTATATCAGAGGTAAGAGCTTCAAGTGACTCATCAAAATCAACTTTTGTGACAGATTTCTTAGAGGGCAATGGGAGGGATTTAAAATCAGGATCCTTACCTTTTGATTTGGCATTTTGAATAGCTGTTTTAATGGTAGATTCTATACGCTCTTTTGATAGAGTTTTTGTAAAACCAAAACCAATATTTCTATTTGCTACTACTCTGAATGAAACACCTGTAGAAACACCAGTAACTATATTTGGAATGTTTTTTTCAACGCCAATACTAATTTCTTTACTATTACTTGCATAACCTTCCACTTCTTCTGCTCCACTCTTTTGAGCAAATTTCATACCATGATCTAAAGCTTTATCTAATGTGAGATATTTGGACATTTCTTTAACCTCCAACATTCATTGTTTGTACAGCCATCCAACCAGCACCTGTACCAGTTTGAGCATTTTGCCCATCTTTGCCGCACCAACCAATATTTTCAATCGGATCAGCCATTTTATTTGATATACCTAATATTTTCCCTAGTGTCTCGAGAGTATTTCCAGAAATCGTTGTTGCTCGTCTTAATTCACCTATTTCACCATTTTTAATTTCATAAACTTCTTTAGTTCCAAAATTGAAAGTTCCACGGATTGAATCTACTTGTCCACCGCCACCTTTTTTTAACAAAAGGCCATTATCAATTAATTGCAATACTTCTTCTTCAGACAAATCCTTTCCATTGGATGCACTCAAATAAGTGTTTCTCATTCTAACTATAGGAATACTCGAATAGAATTCAGCTCTGCAATTTCCAGTTGGTTTTAGATTAAAGAACGCAGCTGATGCTCTATCAGTTAAATAGGTCTTTAATATACCATCTTTAATTATTTCTGTTTTTTCCACTGGCACACCCTCATCATCCCATTTCATAAAGCCAAATGTTCTATGTTTATATCCTGGAATATATTCTAATGTTCCATCATCAATTAAATTAACAAAATCTCTTGCTAGTTTCTTTCCTAGTTTACCTCTTAAAACTCCTGCTGTTCTTAGAAAATCAGCTTCTGCACTGTGACCTGCTGCTTCATGCGCAAAAAGGAAATTTAGCGATCCATCCATTACGACTGAATATCTACCTGGTTTAACCGCTTTAGCCTCGAGACCTTTAATTGTTCTTGCTTTTGTATCATCAGCTCTTTCAAGGACATCTATTTCTTCATATATTTCAAATCCCCCAACATGACCTACACGCCCGAGTCCTTCATTGGATTCAGTTCCTTCTTTTGCAGTTGGGAACATTAAAAGTCCCGTATAGGGACGCTCTTCATGAACGAGCGTTCCCTCAGATGTTGCTACAGTTTGTCTTCTTAAAATATCAAAATAAAGTGTTCGTGTGGATTTTATTTTATTATCTTCATCCAAAAGCATTTTATCTATTTGAAGTACTAATTTCATTTTTTCTTCAAACGAAATATCTTGAGCCGCTTTTTTCTGTGGCACGGAAAATTTTCCTTTTTCAATTTTTACTGGTGCCAAAGTAATTTCGCTTTTTGATAATTTTTTTGAAACTTTCTGAGCATTTATGGCCATCTCAAATACTTGTTGATAATCATTTATTGAACCATAAGCAAAACCGAAAGCGCCTTCCTTTAAGACTCTAATTCCAATACCAGCTTCTGAACCAGCTCTTGATGTTTGTAATTTCCCATCAATAACTTCGATTGATGTATAGAGAGAATCTTCATCTCTTATATCTGTGTAAGTTATTTTTTCTTTAGAAGCCATATCGAATATCTTTTGATATAAATCTTCATCCAATTTTTTTGCCACCATAAATAAAAAATATTTAAGAAAAGTATAAGATATTGAATATAAAAAGAAAGTGATTAGTTATAATCAATAAAAATAAATTAGGTCAGGGTTCTGGAGGTTTTATTGAGCAAATTTTGGTCATTTGACCGGTAAAAGCTCTAATCTCATGTTTTTCTGATATTGCACCTGTTATTTCTTCACTAAAATTACCTTTTTTATCAATTCCTTTTGTATAGATTGGTTGATTTGTCTCTGGATTTAATCCGAAAAATACTTTCTCTTTTGGTGCAGCATCTAATCGAATAATATCATTTTTTAATTTTGGTACTTTTTTAATAACTAATTCAGCAGTTCTTTTCTTATGTTTAATAATAATTTCTTGACCGGTGCCACCTTCAAGAAAGATGTTACTATTAATTGACCCAATTTGTTGTAAAACACGGTTTGATTTAGCATCTATAACTTCAATAATATTTGTACCTGGTTTCCCTATTTCTGTAAATGTTATTGATCCAGATTTTGATATTGTTTTATCAATGGTTGGAAAAGCAGAAAGCCTTACCTTTGCTCCTTTAAAAGCATTGAATCCGTTTATTGATACTCTTAAACCAATTTCCTTTCTTGTCGGATCATGTTTTTCAGATACTAGAAATGAAATGCTATATGTCAATTGTAACACCTTTTTTGCTACTTTTATGCACAGACTAGTAAGACAATAACAGCACTAGAATAAATAAATTATCATTATAAATTTAGAATGTTATTTACAAATCCATAATCAATGGCAATTCTTCTGCAATTTTATAATAATATATTGCTAAATCATCTTCTTCAAGCAAAGCATATACTGCACTAATACGTATCCAAGTCATTTTATTTGCTGGATCTAATGTTGCTGCTTCATGCCAACATTTCAAAGCGCTATCAAATTGAGCTTGATAGAACAATGCTTCAGCTAACCAACACCAATATTCAGCATTAGTTCTATTCTCTTCTATTATGGCTTTTGAAAAAATTTCTGTTGCTGTATTGAAATCCCTATTTTCTAATGCTAGTTTTCCTAATTCCAAACTATTTTCAGTAATTATACTTGCCATTTTTAATTTGACCCTTTAAATTACTCGGAAATATGACTCCTAATTAATATTATAGGAATTTTCTTTAAAAAGAAACAACTAGGGAATGAGGTCGCTGAAAGTATTTTTTATCTTTTAAAAATTAAAGAAAGAAGTTAATGTAACGTATAATACGTTACATATAGCTATTCACAGACTATCTTCGTCCATAACCATATGAATAGCCTGGTGAATAATAGTAGGAATCTTTCTTCTTACTAGTAAATGCAAGTATGAAAGTTGCTAATAAGAACAATGCGCTTATTGGAATTGGGAAGAACAATATATCTGGATCAGTTATCGCTTGTCTTTGGCCTAAGAACCAAACGATAGATTGTAATGCATCAGCTAGAAAAGCAATTACAAAAAACAATCCTGAAAGTCTTGTTTTGAAAAACGCCACTATAATTCCAATCAAAATAAATCCTATACTCACATACCATAAAATCATCATAAGCATGCCTGTTTCAAGACCAATAACAATCTCGTTTGTAAAGGCATCATTCCATGCTTGTGGGCTAAACATAGTAGAGCCAAATGCATTTAAAAATTTGAAGAAGCCAAAACCCTGAACATCATAGGGGCCAAATTTTGCATCAAAAAATCTACCGAATATTTCAATCGAATAAATACTTGGTTCTACACTAGTATCAGCTACATAGAACATGCTAATTGGTATAATTATGAGTGAAAGAGCTGCAAAGACAACAACAATAGCTTTACCCAATGTTTATCACCATAATATTTCGTTTAATCTAAGGATTATTTCGTCATTCCTATATTAAATCCTTTGTTTTCGATACTTTTGTTTCAAGATTCTTTAATCTTTTCCTTTAAATTACTTGGGGCCCCAATTTACCAGCTTTTGATTCATTGATTTATCAGTTGTTTGTTGTTTTTCAAAGGATCTAATGATTTTTTTGGAAGGATTTACATTAGAATTGTTGATGAGTTGCTATAAGTGTGTCATTTTTTTCCTGTAATTCTTCTTGTAATGTTGAACTATTAAGTTTTTCAACTTCAACAACAACAATTGTGAAATCACATATAGGACAGGTAAGCACTATTACTTCTTCTGATTTAAGGTAATAATTTTGTATAATTGGTTTATTAGTGCAATCACATTCTAAACATGAATTACCCCAAACATCTTGAACGATTTGTTCTTTATGTCCGAGTTGTTGTGTCTTCATATTTTATCACTAAAATATAATCGCCAAAATTACATTTAAAGAACAAAAAACAAGAAATAATCGCACAAAAAAAAAGATATCTGTGGTAAAAAAATAATAAGAGAGATTAAAAAGGTCGATAATGTCTCTCTTCAATTGTTTCTTTCTCAGAACTATAGCTTGGGCCTGGTAGTTTTCCTGTTTTAAGCAATTTTACCCATTCAATTAATTTTCTTTCTTCATCTTGATCAAATGCTTTTACTTCAAAGATAAGTAAATTAAAATGCAAACCTGCTTTTTGCCATAGTTCATAAAGTGGAGTAATTCCATAACCAATATGTTTCTCTAATTCTTTTCGCGGATTAGAAACAAAAGCTTTCAATTGCTTCATTATATCTTCAGTAAATGAGAATTGTGATAAGAAAAACACATTATTAGATAAATCTCTTTCAGTCCAAAATGCATCTAATTTAATACCTCCTACATCGGAAATTATTTTTTCTATCTGATCATAAGCAATTTGTTCTGTGAAAATCATAATTTTATCTAATTCTTTCCATTCAATATTATTATCTAATACCCAATGATAATTTTCTAATTTACGACCAACTCGATTGAATAGAATAGATCTTTTTGTTAATTTTGTTGGAAAGTCACCTTTTGTAGATAAATAATGAACTATAATATGTCCAAGTATTGTTTTTGAATCATAACTTGTGGATGGTTTTTCTACTTCAAAAAGACTTGATCTATAAGGAACCGCTTCAGATAATATCCTAACAATTTTTTCAAAATCGCCAGGAGATTTTTTATCATAGAGTTTTTTAGCCTCAACTTCCTTTGCTTCTCGGAGTTTCTTAACAGGTCCAACTTCTTCAATAAATTCTCTTGATAAAACATTTTCAATAGATGCTAACCAATCCTTTCTTCCTTCAAAATCGTGTTCTGCTCGTTTAATTGTTAGAAATTCAGCATTAAATGCATCACTAAAAATATTAGCTATTTCTTCTTCAGTTGGATATAATTCATTATTCTGTGGAAGGGTGCATTCTAACAATAAAATTTTACCTTCCAAAGCTAAGCTTTGAATGTTTGCACCAATTGCTGATTGTCTTTCTTCATGAGTTAAACTTGCTAAGATTTTTTCTGCTAGATTATCGAAAATAACTCTTTGTTCTTTCAAAAATTGTTCATTCATACGATTAGCTTCTATTAAAAACATAGGAGCTAAATTTTCTTGTGACCATAAAAGACTACCAACTAATGCTCCTTTCTTTCTAAAGGCTCGATATACTCTTGAAAGATAATTGTCAATAATTTCCTTAATTTCCAAAAATTCACCTAGAGGTATTGTTTTTGCATTTTCATGCCAATCTGCTATACCAGCTATTACTAGAAACCATCTACGAGGTATTTGAATCTTTAACATAATGTAACGCCACTTCTTGCCTTAATTCATATATACAAAATAATTCTAGAATTATTAATTTTATTTTGTGGGTACAAATAATTTTTGACTATCAAATATATGTGGCAATTGTTACACCCACTCCACCTGCAATTAAAGAAATAGCAATCAAAACTACTCCTTTAACTACGGTTTTTTTACCGCCTTTATCATCCCATCCTGTTGCCCACTTAACAGCTCCTACTATAGACAAAACTACACCTAAACAAAAACAAATAGCAACAAGAAATGCAATTGCATTACTCATTATTCTTTCAAAATTATTTGGCAGTTCTTGCAACTTCTCCAAAATACCATCTAAAGTGAAAAATAGAAATAGGTTTTGGAAATTCATATGACCACCAGAAAATATTCTAAATTAAGAAATAAAAAGACCACAAAAATCAATTTTAGTAAAATATAATAAATATTAAATGCTTTATTGAATTCTTTATTATCTATGTCTGAACGCTCCAATGATTTTGACTATTCAGAAGAAAATCAGCAATTTGAAACACCATCTTTTACTAATTTGTCTGCAAGTAAAATTGCTGATCAATTTTGGTGTGAAATGCAACTTCATTTAAAACTTCAATTAGGTATGGAACCTACTGAAGAAATGATAATAGGTTCAGAAATTCATCGAAACTTAGAAGAAGAATTAGGACCAATTATAGAAGTAGTTGTTACAACGCCTGATGATAGTATTATTGCATATATACTTCAAATATACACTAAATTACTACCTTTAATTTCAAAAGGAATAACAAGAGAATTACCAGTCATTGGGAGAATAAATGAAATACCAGTTTTAGGAATAATAGATCAAATTGAGATTGAAGAATTTGAAAATCAGAAATCGCTATTAATAAGTGATTATAAAACTAGAAAATCAAAAAAAGCACCTTCATTTGAACAAAAAAGAAGAAATCGAATCCAAATGCAGGTTTATTGGTATTTGCTTAATGATTTATTAAATGGAAAATTCACCTCTCAAATGTTTAAAGAATATTTTGAAATTAAGGATTTAAAACCTTCACAAGAGCTATTAGATCAATTACCTGATGAACATAAAGATTTGTTCAAGCAATTAACTCCACTAGAGCTTTTAGATAAAGTCTTTGAAATGTATAAAGTTCTCCCAAAACTATCAAATGAACTTAGAGCAATATATCTTTATCAAGAGGATCAATCAATTGTGTTTGCTGATAGATCATATTACCATGAAGAAAGTTTTGAAGTAGACATGGAATGGGCTATGGATTATTGGGCTGGAAACAGAATTCCTAATGAATGCTCTCAAAATTGGATGTGTAACTTCTGTCAATTTACAGATAATTGTTCATATTTTCTAAAACGATTTCTCGCTGATAAAGAAAAGAGAAAAAAGAAATGATTACCTTTCTTGAATATATTTTTGACGTTTCTTTAGATTTTTCAATAATTCTGTTTTAATAGATGTACGAATCAATTCAGAATCGATCAATCCGACAACAATTAATGAATTTTCTTTTTCTACAACTGCTAATCTATTAACGTTTGTTTGAGCCATTAAATCATCAGCTTCAGCAAGAGTAGCAGTTTTAGAAATAGTAATTACTGGTCTAATCATGAATTCTTTTGCTTCAGTATCAGGTGAAACCATTCCACCTTCTTTTAGGATTAAACGTAAAACATCTCTCTCTGTAATTATTCCTACAACCTCACCAATGCTTGTTACAAAAACACAACCCTTGTTAGATTGTAGAAGAACTTTTGCTACAATAGTAATGGGATCATTTTCATCAACCATAGCAGGTGGAACCATAACTACTTCAATTAGAGATTTTGTTGTTAAAGACATAGTTTTCACTCTCTTTTGTATTAATCTAGATTAGTATTCTTATAGATATCTACAACCACATTATTTTTAATTTTTAAGCTTTAGTTATTAATAATAGAAATCATTATTACTTAAAATTAATAGTTCCAAAAGCTAATTATGGGATTATATTATGATGAAAATTAGTTTGAAAAGGAAGATTTTGTTTATTTTTTGTTTAAGTTGTGTTCTATTATTTAATAATATAAATGAAATTTCAGCATATGATTATGAAGACATTTCTGTTAAAGAAGCAAAAAATCGTATTGATGCTAATCCAGAAATATTCATTCTAGATGTTCGTTGGGCATCAGAATTCAATGATGGTCACATTCAAGGAGCTGTGAATATTAATGTGAATTTTATATTTTCTAATGTAGATAAACTCCCAACAGAAAAAAATACTGAAATAATTGTTTATTGTGATAATGGTTTAAGATCTAGAGATGGAGCTGAAAAATTAATCATATTAGATTATACAAATGTATCTAATATGAAGGAGGGATTTAATGATTGGAGAAAAAGTGGTTATCCTTATATCGTTGGTACAAATACTATTCCTACTTCAGATGAAGTGCATATAAATAAAATAGCTATTATTTTTATGGTTGGTTATATGTTAATTCTTTTACTAAGAGAACAAAAGAAAAATCTTTGAAATGAACTTTCTATGTAAGTTTTTTCAATTAATTTGTTATTTTTAAACAAAATTTGTTATTGAATTTTGAGAATGAACATTCAATATTTTTGGTTGAATAATGCAAAACAGGTGATAGGAATAAATGTTTGTTACAGAAAATAAGGGTTTAATTAATTTGAAATTAACAATTCATAGAATGACAAATCATAAATTAATTTTTGAACTTTATTCGATAAGAATTACGAATAGTAATTGTATACCTAAAGATGATAATAATTGTAATCATTGTAATATTACACAATGTTATAGATATTTAACTTATGAAGAAATGATTACTGATGAACTAATTAATAGGGGATTATTTGAGTTTGCATTAAAAACATGTCATAAAAAGTCAAAATTAATTTATAAAGATCTTAGAGATAAAGAGCTTATTCTCTATTATAGTTAAAAATAGAATTGGAGAAATTAAAAATTGGTTGTAGATAGCCAATACAATGATGCATTTAAGGAAATCACTCGAAAAATTTTCCTTAAAAAAAGAATAACTAATCTTACTGAGATCCAAAAAAAAGCTATTCCATATATTTCCTCGAATAGAAATTTAGTTGTTGTTGCACCTAGTGGTGCTGGTAAAACACTTATTGCAGAATTAATTTCAATTATGGATTTTATAACAAATCTACAATCAATTACATCTATTGAAAAATTATCAATACTATCAAATAGAAATTCTAATATAAAAATTAAGACAATTTTTTTAGTACCATTAAAAGCCTTAGCTGATGAGAAAGCTCGAACATTTGCTACTAATTATAGAGAATATAAATTGAAAGTTCATTTATCTATGTCTGATATTGATTTTAATGAAGAAAAAATAAACAATTGTGATATATTAATCTCAACTTATGAAAGGTTTCGTACAATTTTAGGTCGACTACCTAACTTAATTCATTCTATTAAAAATGTAGTAATTGATGAATTTCATCTTATTGGCAATGAAACAAGGGGACCTGTTCTCGAGACAATTTTAACTTCACTTAAAGAAAATACACGATTAATACTATTATCTGCAACAATAGAAAATCCAAGTGACATTGCTAAATGGCTTGATGCTGAATTGATTTATAGTGAGAAAAGATTTATTCCTTTAGATTATTCTATAAAACCAACACTTTATCCAGAACAAGAGATAAAAAAAGCAATAAAAAGAAGCATTA
>JAEOUJ010000283.1 GCA_016839405.1 Candidatus Gerdarchaeota archaeon
AAAAAAAAGAAAAATCGATTTAATTTTAGGATTAAATCTTTTCAATTTCTTTATTACTTTTTATACTTTCATCTATGAAGAAGTATCCAAATGCACCAAGTAATTGCCCAATTCCACCAATAAGGTAAAGTATTATTGTCATTTTTGGAAAATTAAAATTGTTCACTAGAATTTCTGAGATATAACCACCTAGTAGATGAACTATGAAACTTATAATTCCTGAAATGCTGAAGTAGGTCCCTGTATAGGAACCTCGTAGATCTTTCGGAGCAAGATCTAAGATATATGGTACAATTAGTAAATTAATTAGACCAATTCCAACTGAGGAAATTGCTAAATCAATAAACATTAACCACCATTGACCCGCTAGTGTTGAAAAAATGACAAAAAAAGCCATGCTTGGAGCTAAGAAACATCCTAAAACTATCAAAGGTTTTCGTTTTTTAATTTTATCACTAGTTTTTCCACCAAAGATTTGTATGAAACTTCTAAAAACTATTAAAGAATTAATGAATAGCAATATTTGTCAAAATTCCATGTGGAGAAGAAAGGGTTGATAATAATTTAAAAATATTATTTATAATCTAGATTGTTTAAAAAATATAATTGATTAATAACTTATTCCTGAACTTTACTTTCTATTCTTAATGTTTTACCTTCTATTATAACACTCATTAATTTTGAACGACCAGAGTCTAATAACCTCCATATTGTTCCTCTTGATATGTGCATTTTTTCACCTGCTTCTTCTTGATTTAAACCTTCAAAATCAACTAGTCGTAGTGCTTCGTATTCTCCCAAAGTTAATTCTATTTCTTGTTCTGAAATTTTTGGTTTTGGAATTATTTGAAGTACATCTGGTTGTTTTTCAATTACTATTTCTTTTAATGGTCTACCTCTTCCTATTTGTGTTGGATCTTTAGATTGGTCCCTTTCTCTTCTTCCTCCTCTAAAGCGATAATTTCTCATTATTTCACCTTCCTATTATTTATATGATTTTAATCATAAAAATATTTTTGTGCAATTGAACAAAAATCTTTTATAATACAAGGAGAATTATTTATGTGCAATAACACAAAAAGGTGATTAATGAAATGTCTAGAAGAGGATCATCTAATGGTAGAGGTCGTCACAGAAGAATGTATGAATTAACAGGAATACCGGGATGGATAAGATATGGTACATCGCCAGGTAATGCAGGTTATGGAAGAGGGTTTGGACCTTGTGCAGAATATATAGAAAGTACAGGTCAAATGAGTGAATTCATGGAAGATTTAGCTGCAAGAAATCCAAACATAAGAGTTTGGCAAGATGCTTATTCCAAAATGGAGAGTCAAAATCCAAGAAATAAAAAGGATTATCTTGAGCAAAGAATACGTGATTTAGAAGACGAACTTAGAGAGCTCAAAAAACAATATAAAGAAGTAAGATAAAGTTCTTATAAAGTAAAAGTTAGGATAGCATAACTTTTTCATTTAAAATAGATGATTGAAATGATAGTAGCGGTATCTACTAATGGGGATAATCTTGACTCATCAATTGTTGATCCAAGATTTGGTCGATGTAATAATTTTATAATTGTTAATACAAAAGATCTCTCATTTTATGTTTTAGATAATAAAGCAAAGTATGAGGGACATGGGGCAGGAATTTCTGCAGCACAATTCATTATTAATGAAGATGTTGATGCAGTTATTTCAGGCAATATTGGACCAAATGCATATCAGACTTTGAATGCAGCCAATATCAAGATGTATGCATATAATGGATTAATAATGAATGCTCTCAAAGAATTACAAAATAATTCATTAAATGAACTATCTCAACCAACTAGACCTGGAAGTAAAGGTTTTGGTAATCGAGTTGGTATGGGGCAAGGAAGAGGAAGGAGAAGTTAATTATTAAGATGAAATTAACTAAAAAAACATGGTAGTGTTAGATATGAAAATTGCATTTCCTATTCAAGCAAATGAAGGATTAGAAGGAATTTTAGCAGATCATTTTGGGCGTGCACCACATTTTGTTATTTATGAAGCAGAGTTAAATGAAGTTCGAACTATTAATAACACAGCTGAGCATTTTGGAGGAAGAGCATCAACTCCAATGTTATTGGAGAAAAATGAAGTAAATATTCTTATCTGTAGAGGATTAGGTCGCAGAGCAATTGCTCGTTTTGCTGAACTTGGAATTAACGTTTATATCACAAATCATCAATTTGTGAAACAAGCACTTGAAGCTTACAACAACGGAGAATTGCCTTTAGCAACTGATGAAGATGGATGCGCTGGAAGACACGGACAATAAATTGTTAAAATTCTCATAAATACTTGAATATTTCTTTGTAAGGAAGAATTGATTAAATGATTATCAGTATTGCTAGTGGAAAGGGTGGAACGGGTAAAACAACTGTTGCAGCTAATTTAGTAAAATCATTAACTAAAAATAGTAGTATATTAGATTGTGATGTAGAGGAACCTAATGTTCATATTTTTCTCAATCCAGAAATAAGTATTACTGAAAAAGTCACTGTTTTTAATCCATTTATTAGCGAAGAAAAATGTACAAAATGTGGTATTTGTGCAGATATTTGTGAATTTAATGCTCTTGTTAAAATTCATAACAAAATTCTTTTCTTTCCAGATTTGTGTATGAGTTGTGAAGCATGTATGGAATTATGCCCAGAAAGTGCTATTTCAAAATTAGAAAAAACTGTTGGTGAAGTTAATTTAGGGAAAGTGGATAATACTATTGATTTTATAAATGGTGTTTTAGAGATTGGTATTCCTAGAGCTATACCTGTAATTGATTCTGTTAAAGATCATATTAATTCACAAAAAATTGTTATATTAGACGCTCCACCTGGCACTTCTTGTCCAGTAATTGAGACTATAACAAATTCTGATTACTGTATCTTAGTAACAGAACCAACACCTTTTGGATTGTATGATTTAAAAATCGCTGTTGAAGTTGTACGTTTATTAAAAATTCCTTTTGGTGTAGTTATTAATAAATTTGGTATGGTAAAGAATTCTCTTATAGAAGATTTCTGCAAAAAGGAAGAAATTGAAATATTAATGAAAATTCCTTTTGAGCGTAAAATAGCTGAAGCATATTCTAAAGGGAAGTTATTAGTAGAATTATATCCTGAATGGAAAAATAAATTCCAATCATTATTTGAAGTTATTAAAGAAAAGGTGAAATAATAATGCCAAAACAAATAACTGTTATAAGTGGAAAAGGAGGAACAGGTAAAACAACATTTACTGCTGGTTTGGCATATTTAACTCAAGGAAAAGCAGTTATTGCTGATGCTGATGTAGATGCTCCAGATTTGCATTTAATTTTACAACCAGAAGTGCTAACAAAAGATAAATTGATGATTTCTAAAAAAGCTGTAAGAGATGAAGATAAATGTTCAAAATGTGGATTATGTGAGACATCTTGCAGATATCAAGCAATAACAATTGAAACGATTTACTATTTTAAATGTGAAGGGTGTGGTCTTTGCACCTATATTTGCCCAGAAAAAGCATTGGAATTGAGACAAGTCTTTTCTGCAAATCTTTTTCAATCAAAAACTCGTTTTGGACCATTTATCCATGTCAACATGGCAATAGGAGAGGGAACATCTGGAAGAATAGTTTCAGAGGTCAGAAAAAGAGCACAGTCTGTTAGTGAAAAACAAATACTGGATTACATAATTGTTGATGGATCACCAGGTATTGGTTGTCCAGTTATTGCTTCAATAACAGGAGTTGATTTAGCAGTTATTGTAGTAGAACCAACACTTAGTGGGCTACATGATTTGGAGCGAGTTATAGGAATAACAGAGCATTTTAAAGTAAAACCAGTTGTTTGTATAAATAAATATGATTTGAATCCTGAAAATACAAATGAAATTATTACTTATTGTAATGAATTGAATATTGATGTTGTTGGAAAAATATCTTTTGATGAAATTGTTCCCTATAGTATTGCTAAAGGTAAGAGTATTTTTGAAATAGAGAAAAATAAAATCGCTGATGAAATTAAAGCTATTTGGGAAAATATTCAAATTTGCTTACAATGATAATAAGAAAAGTATTATCATTTAAAAATAATATAATTTTCGAATTATTTGTGTTAGTAATGAATGATAAGTACTTTGAAGCAAATTTAAAACGTTGGAATGAGCTTGTTGCTATTCATGCGAAATCTGACGAATATGATATAGAAGGATTTTTGAAAGGAAAATCATCACTCAAACCAATTGAAATTAAAGAATTAGGGAATGTAAAAGGAAAATCTTTGCTTCACTTACAATGTCATTTTGGTTTAGATTCTTTATCTTGGGCTCGAATAGGTGCCAAAGTAACAGGAGTAGATTTTGCTCCAGAAGCTGTTAGACTTGCTCGAGAATTAAACGAACAATTAAATTTAGATGCAAAATTTATTGAGGCAAACATATATGACCTACCAGAATTACTGAATGAGAAATTCGACATTGTTTTTACTTCCTATGGTGTTTTATGCTGGTTGCCTGAATTAGATAAATGGGCTAAGATGATCTATGATTTTTTAAAACCAAAAGGAATCTTCTATATAGTAGAATTTCATCCATTTGCATGGATTTTTGATGATGAAAATGAAAAGGAATTATTAATTCGTTATAATTATTTTCCACAAAAAGAACCAATGAGATTTGATGCAGATGGCTCATATGCAAATCCAAATGCTAAAATGGAGCATACTGAAGATTATGAATGGACTCATAGTGTTTCAGAAATTATTAATTCTTTAATTAGTGCTGGCCTAAAAATCGAATTCTTTAATGAGCATAATGTTACATGTTACCAACAATTTCCTTTTGTAAAAAAAGATGAAGATGAATGGTTTCGGTTAAAAAATCAAAAAGCTACAATACCATTAATGTTTTCATTAAAAGCTATGAAAAAGTAAGATATTTTATTTTTAACTAATTACAACAATAACATACTAATTGCATAGAAAAATTTCTTAATTAATGTAAAAATGTATGAATTATGATTGGTTGGAAACAAATTAAAGAATATTTCAAAGCCATACAAGATAATACTAGTATTAATTTGATCGAAGAATATCTATCAAAAGAAACAATTGATTTCATTCTTTATCAAATTAGTTTGTTAGAAAAACCTGAATATATAGAAAAACTTCGAGAAATCCAAGAAATTCAGGAGAAAAATGGAGGGGGATTTTTTGGTTTGATTCCACCTGTAATAGGTGAGGATGAGATAATTCCTATTCCATCAAATACAGAACAAATAGCTGAATTTCTAATTTTTTGTATGACAAAACGTAAAAATGCATATGAAATTATGAAGATTGCTGATTATGAACTTGAATTTAGTAATAATCCAATACCGCAATTAACAATTAAAGAATTTAAAGAAGCTGAGAAGAAAAAATTACAAATAAAATTACATCTAGATTTCTTTGGTAAAATTATTGATTATTTTCAAAAAACTGAAAAAAATAATTCATTGCTTAAAGAAATAATCGAACATCCTATCTTGGAAGAATTAATTAATCATCGAAATGGGTTAGGTTATGTACCTGGTCCCAAATTTAAAAAAGAATTTTATAAGAAATTTCTCGAAATGGCTAATTCAAAAAATCCAATAGAAAATATTTGGAAAGTTCTTCATCCTTGGAATTTCTTTAATTTTGCAGATATTTACCAAAATCTTAAACAATACTTCAAATTATATCAAAATTTACTTGAGAATAAGATTAAAATCGAAGATTATATAGCTTCAAAATTAATTGATTTTATACCACAAGATCGAGAAATTACTGAAAATATTGCTTTTTCTGTTGAATGGGCAATCAAGGGGTGGGCTTCAAAAAAATACGCTGGAGTAAATATTGAGTTTTTAAAAGATAATTATGATAACCTCTTCAAATTAATTATCCATGAGGTTTTTCACAGAATTCAACTAAGAATATTACCAAAACCAAAATCAGTATCTGATGATCTACAAGAATTAGACTTTGATATTTTGTTTGATTTTGATAATCTTGATATTCAAAATATCATATTCTATAGAGCTCTAAGCTACATTTTTCTTGAAGGATCTGCAACAGCAATGGAACGAGAAATTAATGAATCCTTTACTGAAAATGAAATGAAACAAATAAAAGATGGTTTGGATTTACTTCAAAAAATAATGGAAGAACTAAAAAACATTTCTTCTAATGAAAATGATGATGAAATTCTAGGAACTATTGAAAATATGCTAAACCAAGGATTGATGTCAAATGGTCCTTTTTATTCTCTTGGAGAATATATATCAATTCAACTTATGAAGAAACATGGGAAACTTGTTTTGCAAAAGGTACTTGATGTGGGAATACATGAATTTTATGATTTATATTTCAAATTAAGCGAACAAATGGACGAGGTAATTAAGTTTCCACATCAACTTATAGAAAAAATAAAATTAAATTATACAGTAATAAAACCAGTTCTAAAATAGAGTTTATAAAAATAATCGTTTTTATTAAAGTATGACAAAAATATTAATTTTTAATGGTAGCCCAAGAAAAAAAGGTAATACTTCAGTTTTAATTGAAGAATGCATAAGGGGAATAAAAGAATCAGGAAAAGACGCAGAAGTATTTTTCCTTCATAATATGAAAATAAAACCTTGCCAGTTTTGCGATTGGTGTATAAAAAACAATGCATTAAATTGTGTGCAGAAAGATGACATGAATGAATTATATGCAAAATTAATAGATAGTGATGCTATTATTTTTGCTTCACCAATCTTCTGGTATACTGTATCAGCTCAAATGAAATTATTCATGGATCGTCTTTATGCACTACATGGAAAAGATGGTTATGCATTAAGGAATAAGAAAGTAGCTTCTATTTTAGTGTATGGTGATGATGATGTTGAGCGGTCAGGTGTTAATAATGCAATAGGCACACTAAAGCATATATTCCGTTATTTAAGGAGTGAAATTATTGGAATAATTCATGGAACAGCTTATAAAATAGGTGATGCTGAGAAAAACAAAAAATTAATGTCTGAAGTTTATGATTTAGGAGTAAAAATTAGTAAATAAATAACACTAATAATGTTATTTTATTTCACATGTTATCTCTTTCTCCAATTTGCTGAAAAATAGCTTCATAAATTCAATTCTTTCTGAAGCAATCTTCTTAGCTTCTTTTGTAAATAATTTGCTGGGTATAGTCTCTATTTTTGTTTTGAATTCAATATTTGGAGCATGTTTTGATTTAATTTTAATTCTGCCATTGGATTTTCCACCTACAAGGTTTTCTTGGATATAAAGATCAATAGGTGTAGATGAATATGGTTTTTGATGATATTTGCCTGCAATCATATATAATCGTGCAATTCCAATTGCACCAAGCAAATCAATTTTATCAGCGTCAAATAAAATTTGGGCTTCTATTGTTTGTGGTTTATTATTCCCTCGAAATCTATGCGTTGATATACAATGTTTAATCTTCTCAATTTTATCATTAGGATATTTTAAATCAATTAGGATTTTTTCTGCTAATTCAGCACCTAGAATTGCATGATCAGTATTTCCAGAATTATCTTTGTCTTCAATCGGTCTAGCAATATCATGTAATAAAATAGCTGTTTTTAAAACATTCATATCTACATTTGGTGATGTTTTTGCAAGTAACATAGCAATTTTATAAACTCTTATTTCATGTTCTAAAGTATGGCTTGGATCTTTAAAGAGCTCCTTTTCAACTATTTTTAATATCTTTAATTGACATTCATTTAAAGAGAGGTTTGCTATATCCATTTGAGAAGAAGACATGCATATATCTCCAGTGAGTTCCATTCTAAGTAAAAATTACTATATTAAAAACATATCATTATTTTGTAAATTTTACTTGTTAAATTAAAATTTTAATGTTTTTTGTTATTTAGAAAGAAAAAACTTAGAATTACCATAAAAATAATGCCTGGTTGTTCCTTTATGATTGAAACCCCGAAGAAAATACCTAAGCACTTGAGATTAGATTTCGTTAGTGGGAGATTTTAGATAAATTTAATAAATTTGGAATCTATATATCAGCTGTTTGTTTTTTGCAATACAATTGCTAACATTTCATAAAATTAACGGGAAGGAGGTAAAAAAATCCTCAACGAATACGGAGAGTAAAGTGGATGAGTGAATCATTAATCTATGATTTAATAAAACCAATCTTTTTACTACAAGAAGTTGATCGACAATTAGTTTACTATTTAATTTCAGGTATAATTGGCGCTGCTGGTATAATAGGAGTAGGAAGTGTTTATTTTCTAATCAGGAAAAAATGGTCTGACTATCAAGATAATTTGAGTGAAGAAGAAAGATATAAAGTTAGATTTAAAGAAAAATTAAAAGTGAAATTAAATTTAGCTTTATTTGTAATTTTATTAATTGTTATTGTTTTTGTAGTTACGGCTCTTCCTTTCATAGTCAGTCCTAATGATCTTAGAGATATTTGGACAAAAATTGGTTTATTTGGATTACTTGGGTTGGGAACACCAGCGACAGTTATAGTATTTATTATAATTTATAGGCAAGAATTAATGGAAATTCGTTCAATCTATTCAGCAGAAGAACCATTAAATAAGTGGTATAATTTTGGGCTGGTGATTTTAGGTATCACCCTACCACTTGTTTGTTTAACATTGATAACACTTTATCGAAAGCATATTTCTAATTGGAAAAAAATATTATTTGTTGTTTTAATGCTAGGTGTTCTTGCTATGTGGCTCACACTAGCAATATGGTCATCATCGGCTTAACAGAAGAATGAAAAAAAGAAAAGAAAAAGAACCAAATTTTGAAATTGAGAATGAATTAATAATTAATAGAAATATTAAACCAAAATCTGATGAGAAAATAAAATGGAAAACTAGAAAACTAAAACAATTACTATATAATAAAGAAAATGGTCCGGTCCCGGAGATTTGAACTCCGGACGTCTCGGTTTCTGCTAAACCAGTGAATGCTGGCTGACTCTAAATCACCATATCATTAGAGCGACTTTGTCTACAGCCGAGCACTCTAGCCAGGCTTTACCAAATCTTGATCGCAATCAAGATCTTTGAGTTAGGACCGGATAGATTGCGTTATCTTTTTTCTACGACTTTCTATTTTAAAGCTTTCTGTCTAATACAAAAAAAACTTCTTTTCATTTTATTTTATTAAAAATACCTAATGAAAATAAGAAAGATATAACTAGCAAATTGAATTGCTATTCCAAAGCTATTTGCAATCAACCCTGCTAATCCCCATTTGTGTTTTCTATCCTTTATTCCCAATCTAATTCCTCTTATCAATAATGATATTGAAATAATTAGAAAATGTGGGAAGATAAATACATATGTTAATAATATCGGTATTGCCATTAAAAGCCCAGGTATAATAAATCCAAAACCAAAATATTTCAAAGAGTTTATTCCTTGAAAATTCCTTGCAGGAAAAGTTTTCGCTTCTTTTATTTCTTCGGATAATTTACTTCCGCATAAAGGACAATTATTCGCTTTTGTATTAATTATCATGGAACAGAAATAACAATATTTTACTGGATTATCTCTAGTAATTTTTTTTGAAATAGCTTCATCATATAACTCTAAGCAATTTTCACATTTTTTTAAATGCAACTCTCTAGTGGTAGACCTAATTTCTAATTTTTTACCACACATTGGACAATATTTTATTAGTACATTACTATGAGAATCTATTTTCTTCATTGATATTAATATCTAGAATAATTCTCAATATAGAAGTAGTTATTTATCCAAAAATATATCTTGCTCTATCCTCTGGCTTTAGACTTAAATCCTTTAATGCTTTATCAATCTTCTTTTGTACTTTTTCTAGGTCTTTTGTTAGAATTGGTAAATCTAAAATTAGGTCACTAAAATCTAATGAGTTTCCAAGATTTTCTAACCTCTTTCTTACTTCCCCAATATCCGTTCCAGCTATTTCCGCTATTGCATAAAGAAATAATTGACTCACTGATTCTACTTTTATATCCTTTATTAAAATTATATATTTCTTTAACCTCATTTCTTTTGCTTCGTCATCAAAAGCATTTTCCGCCATTGTCTGTAAAGCTGCCACTAGGTTTGATTTAACAATTGAATCTATTTTATAATCTTCTTGATAATAGATACTTTGTATTTTCGGCATACCATTTACTATTAGTCCTGCTTCAATGATAACCATTTTATCTTATTCCTCAAGTTTTCAAGGCTTTCTTTTTACTCTTCCTCTGATTATATTGTTCTTTTATTTTATATATTTACCACTTTTATTTCTAAATTGATTAACTCTTTCATTTTAACAATTCCCAAAGATACAACCATTAATCATGATATTCATTATATATTAAGCGTTTGTTAGCTCTCTTAACTTCAGTGGATGAGATGATTGCGCTACCTTTAGGATTTAATATGTTTAAATTTCCTAACAATTAACTTAATTGCAAAATATTTTTATTAAAAAAATTTAGGTATCAATAACTTATTAAATTAAGATGAAAAAATGAAAAATGATAACTTAAGAATAGGTTGACTTACTTTGAATAATCGGAAAATTCTTCTTGCTGCTTGGGGGCCCATAAAAACCATTTTTATAAGTTGGGGATTTTTAATTATGATTATTGCCTTCATATACTTCATTTTCTTTGATCCAAAAGGTTTGCTCAATTTTCAATCACAACATCCCCTAACCTTCAATATAGTTAATATGGTTGTGTCTGGTTTACTATTTTTATATTGGCTTGTTGTTTGGAACACTATGATTAAAGCATTTTTCAAAGAAGATCTCAGGTATCTTGAAAAAAATGGAATGAAGTTGGAAGAAGTAAATGGTTAATAACAAAATTATTTGGTTTGAAGTTCTTACTCCAAAACAAGCAATGCTGTTTTTAGCTATTGGTAAAATATTTGAGAAATTAGATTTTTCTACTTTATATACAACAAGAAAACATGATTATATTCTTGATATTTTTGATCATTTAGGAGTCAAACCAGCTATTTTAGGTGAATATGGAGGTAAAACGCTAGAGGGGAAATTACTTGCTAGTGCTAAACGAGTAGTAGAAATGTCTGAATATATTATAAATCTTGAAAGAAAACCTATAGCAACATTAGCATCCTCTTCACCAGATGCTGCCAGAACTGCTTTTGGATTAGGCATTCCTTTTATTGTTTTTAATGATACACCTCATTCAAAACCAGTTGCGAGATTAACTCTTTCACTTGTAAAATATTTAATAACCCCAAGTTGTATTGATCCTAATGATTTTATTTCACTTGGAGCAAATCCTAATTGTATTCATTCTTACAAGGGAGTTGATGAGGTTGAGTACATTATCCCAAAATATAGTGAAATTAAACAATCTATTATTGAGCAAAAAGATAAGGTTTTGATCTTTCGCCCCGAGGAAAGTTTTGCTGCATATATGAAAAATAAAGATGTTAAACCATATTTAGAGATTTTAGAAAAAGTTATTGCTAGCTATGATGGCAGAATTTTAGTTTTTCCAAGATATGAAGCTCAAAAACAAAATATTCTTGAATATTTTGAAGGTAAAATAGAAATTCCTGATAATGGTTTACCTTTTCAAGAATTACTCTCTAAAGCAGAAGTGTTGATTACAGG
>JAEOUJ010000029.1 GCA_016839405.1 Candidatus Gerdarchaeota archaeon
AAATTTGAATACAATTATTGATCCAATTAGAAATTGAAAAAATAATGGTGAATTTTCCATTATTATTTTTTTTATCAAATAATTAAACAATTTTCCCAATTAAATTTCTCTGGCAATCAAATTAAGTGCACTGTGATTACAATTGTTTATACATAAACCGCAACCATGACAAACAGAATAATCCAAATTTAGCTCATTATTTTGTAAGGTAAAAACCTTAAATTGGCATCTTTCTACACAATTTCCACAAAGTGAACATGAATTTTTATTATAACTAATTATATACGGAGATTTTTTCACAAGATCCATTTTTCTATTTATTACTATTTGATTCAAAGTACTACAACAACATGAACAACAAGAACAAATCATTGAAGGTTTTTCTCTATCTATATCATCATCATAAGTTACTAAAACTAATCCTGCTTCATATGTTTCTTTTAGTATTTCAATTGCTTTTTCATAATTTATTTCTCTTCTACTTTCTTTATCAATACTCTTCTTTGCATAGGCATTGATTTCTAAACAAACATTTATTGGAGCATCACATTTTTGAGCTTCTTTCCTACAATAACAAGGACCTATTGATATTAATTCTGCTTTTTTTAATAATTCATTAACTTCACCAAATTCTAGAATCCTTTGTTTGCCTTCGATTCTAATCATAACTGGTATTGTATTTGCACACAATAGAAACAATTCCATATTTTTTTTAACTACTGAATTTTAATTTCTTTAATTATCAAATTCTTGTTTTAAATAATTTCTTTTGTTTACGTTTCTTTCTAAACCAATTAAATACTACAACTATAAACAAACTTAGGAACAATGTATTTGGTGATAATGGTAATCTAAAACTACAACTGAGTTGTAAGATACAATAATCAAAATCTTCATCATATTCTCGAATTTGAGTAAATAGAGTATTTGAATCATTATTATATAAAATGAAAATTTCAATTTCTTCTCTTTTTTCAGCAACCAGATCGGCTCCTATAGAATCATAGGAATTGTAAGGCATGCTGATTTCAATAAAATAAAAACCATCATTGTATGTGCATTTTCCAGCAGTGTCATCTGAACCTCCAAAATCTTCATCAAAATAGCCATCTAAATATGTGTGCATTGTATAACCATCTTTGGAATCATTATAAAAAACAAAAAATGATTTAAAATCAAATTTCCCACCAAAAGTATATAATTTGTTGTCTAAACCATAGATTAATTCTTCTTCAGAATTTCTAAAAACAATCCCAAAAACATCATCTAGATGAAAATTATCTTTAAAAGTTATTCCAAAATAGAATGTATTTTCAAAGCTAATTGACATAATATTAATTATCATTTGATTCGTTTGATTATACAAATCATAGAGAAGAACTTCTTTTTCAATACCCATCGACCAAGCTTTGCTTTCTAGTTTTCCATCAATTATTGGTTCACTTTGAGAATTACATGCATAAATTGTTCCAACATTTATCTTTGCAGAAATAGGAATTATGGTTAATATAACATGATAAGTAATTATTATAGCAATAATTATTCTTTTCATTTTTGACATATTGTTACACATCTATTTCATTTATTTATTTGTCATAATAGCATATTATAATTTGGTAAATTTCCAATGATATTTTGACTAAGAAGTTTTTAAATCAATCAAAACCAAAAATGGGGATTATAAAATTTTTTAAATTATAAGATTTTTAAATTTGTTTGATATTTAGTTTTTTTAATTTATTGTAAAATATTTAAATAGTTAAATGTTTGTTTAAATTCCTCTTTTATTATTATTTATAAATGATAGTTAAAATATTCACATTTTCGGGAAAAGGTTTATAATATAAATAAATGAAAGTAAATTAAAGAATTGGTATTTAGAAAAAGGATTGAGATATTTACACAATTTAAAAAATATCTCACCTAACTAAACCATTTATTGAATATAATAAATTGTTTGGAATCCTAAATAAAAAATTAAGGATTTGCCAAATATCAATTTAAAAAACAAACTACAAGAGGAGGAAAATATATGACACAAGTAAAATATGAAGATAAATATACAAAAAGTTTTGAAACAATTTGTGCAGAGTGTGGCAATGAAATCCCAAATTCTCAAGTAGTCGAAAATGAAAATTTACCTATTTGTTTCTATTGTAACAGAAAAAAAATACAGAAATATTAGGTAGATTATTCTACTATTTTATTTTTTCAAAATAGTTTCGTTATTTTCAACTCAAGACCAAAATCTTTTAGTTTGTTGAAGAATTTCTCTTCAACAATCTCTTCTTTTATATTTCTAACAAAATTCAGATTTAATTCATCGAAATAAGTAAGAAATCCACATCCTGTTTTAAAATAGGGATGATTCATTGGCACAATTTGAATGTCTTTAACAACTTCGCTTAATTCTGGTGGCATTTCAGTTTTTCCAAGATTTGTTAAGAATGCTGAAAACAATTCTTCTCCCATTTTACGATAAATTGGTTTTGTTAATAATAGCTTCAAGAAATAGGGAATTATTATAATAAAGGGATTTGTTTCTAAAGCTACATAATATGATAATTGTTGAGTTACTGCTTTTTCAGTTAAATTCAGATTTTTTAGATAATGAATGTTTTCAACTATTTCTTCAAAGGAATGCTTCCCCAATCTCGGATCTATACCTGGTGCCATAAAAGTGGTGAAATTTCTCATAGTATTAGATGGAATGATTTTTCTTGCATTTATTGGTATCATAATACGAACAGGTCTTATTTTTTTCTTAATGCCTTTTTCTTTTAATTCAAACATTATCTCTTGGATAACATCAGTATAAACTGCAGCTAAAAATTCTGTAATTGAAATATTCCAATCTCGAGTAATTTTCAATACTTCATTTACATCCAATTTTGCATTAGTAACATATGTTATTCCTTTTTCAACACGTTTGAATGGTAAATGATATGCTCGATAAATTTTTGGCATTTTTGGTATGCCTAATTTGAAATTTTTTCTATAAGCATATTCTGTTTCTGATGTGTCAATCTCTTGACCTGATCTAAAAATATCTCCCCAATCTTTTACACTATACCCAATTAATACTAAATATTCACTAACTAAAGCTCTTAAAAAGATAAGAGCACCTGTTCCATCTGTTAATCCATGAAAGAATTCAATAATTATTTGATTGAGGTTAGCAATTATTCTGTAAGGAAAAGTTCGTGTATTTCTTATAGGTATGAATTTACAAGGATAATCTAATTCTTTTTCTACTTGTGGTATTTCCTGTACTTTTTTCCATTTATACCATGCATATCCTCTAGTAAGCTTAACATGGTAGTAAGGAAAACGTGGTAAAATATTCTCAAGTGCTTTTTGTAATATACTTACATCTACTAAATCCTTTAAAACAGCCCAAAAACGATATACACAGGGGATTTTTTTAGAAGCTGAAAATGTGAATAGCTTGCCAGCTGAATCTAGACGATACTTTTTCTTTAAGATTCTCTCAGAAGATTTCTCATCGAAACAATTCTTACTATGAATTAACTTCTTTTTTGGCATACAAGCTACTTCCGATTATAAAATATCTAATAAAGCTTCACTTTATATAATTAATTAAATGTCAAAAAAAGTGAATTTAGTGCATATAAAAAATAAAAAACTAAGAACTAATGCCTTAATTAATCACTAATTCTTATTTTTTTGAAAATTTCTTTTTCTTCATTGTATAAGAACAATAATTCCATTATATTGGTTTCAGTATTTTTCTTAAATTGCAATCCAATATGTGCTAGATTTTTATCTTCAAATACAAAGAAACAATCACTTAATGGTTTCATTCTAATTTTTTCAAGTCTAGGTGTTTGATAATATAGATTTGTTCCATCATATTCTATTTGACCTTTATCGTATTTTCCAATATAGCTTTGAAGTAATTTTTTATCAATTTTTACTTCTTTTGAATTTGAATTTAATTTTGTTGTAATAAATTCCAAAAACAACTTCTTATTAGCATCATTAGTGGTATCAATTATCTTTTCAAGAGCTATTTCATATGCCTTGTCAAATGCTTTCTCAGAAGAGATTTTTAAATCAGGTTCAACACCTGTTCCTTCCCAATTTGTTTTACTTATAGGATTTATAGCTCTACCAGTAGGCAACCATAACACAAGTAAGTCTAAAATTGAAAAGAAATCAACAGGATGAGCTCCTCCACCTGTTGTTTCACCAATTATCATTGCTCTTTTTTGGCATTGCATTCCATATGTAAAATCTTCAGCTCCTGAAAAAGTTCTTTTGCTAGTTAGAATATACAAATCTTTTTCTTTCATTAGTTTCCCAGAAACATGAACTTGTGTCCAATATTGTTCAGTTATTCCCTCAAAAGGTCTATAAGTTGTATTAAAAAGTACTCTACTGCCAAGAAAATAACTAGCTAGTAATAAAACCATTTCTGGTTCACCACCACCATTTTTACGCAGATCAATTATTATTGCATCAGTATTTACCAAATAATTCATTGCAGCAATAGCAATTTCAGAAGCAAAATCAGTATGACAAAATCTTCTCAAATCCAAATAACCAATATTTCCGTCTAATATTTCTATTTTCTTGAAACCAAAATTTGATTGTTTTAAACCATCAATCTTCATTTGCTCAATTTCTTCAATTTCTTCTTTACTTAACTCTCTTTTTGCTATTATACGTTCCATTTCACTGGGATCTACCATAACATGTAAATGTCCATCATTACTTATTTCATGAAAGATTTTCTCAATCTTGGATGCAAATAATTGTATATTGTTTATAGTATCAAATACTCCTTTTTTATAATCTTCTAATAATCTCTTTTCAATTTTTTCAGCTACTTCTTTGAAAATGTATCTTTCACCAAGCAATTTAGAAATCTCTTTTATTATATCTAATTTTAATTTTTTATTGAGATTTATATCAATTATTTGTTTAATTTTATTCATCGAATACCTCCATGAACAAATATTTCATATTTATTTGAACGTTCAATAAATATAAATATTTTTATACATATAAAAATGATAATAAATTTAATATATATCAATAATTTTAGATTAATTAGGGTAAAAAGAAGGCATTAGAAAGTGAATAGAATAAAAAAGAATTCAATGAGATCTATAAAAGAATACAGCACAGTGATATATGAAAATGAAATTAGAAGTTTAATAGTGCGATTATTAGCTATGTATAATGAACTTAGTTTACCTCAACTCTCAGATATTATGGATATGAAAAAAACAACAATACAATACCATCTAAAAATCTTACGAGATAATGATATTATTTATAGTTCACGTGATAGCCATGAAGATTCTCGAGGATCTATACCAACAAAATATTACAAACTGAAGCAAATAAGACCTGATTATCATGTTCGTTTTGATGATTTAAAAAAAATTTCAGACTCTGAGCAAAGAATAGAAGCATATAATAATTTTCTACTATCTTTAGAATCAGGGCTTAGGGAACTTATTACAATTATATCATTTGCTAAAGAAGGTATTTTGAGTAGTAAAAGAAAAATCAATGATTTATATGAAGGAAAGTTAACTAGTGAAAAACTTGATGAGCTTCATAAATCTATAAGTGAAGTAAATATACAATATTCAACTATATCTATACCCAAGGAAGTTTATTCAAAAATAAAAAATTACGACATTGATTTTTGTAAGCAAATAGCAAAAATTAATGAGGATTATATGAATGAAGAGATTTCTTCGCTTAAAAAACTTAATTTAAAAGACAAAGAAATTTCAGATAAACTACAAAATGATGAAAAATACATTGAGGGTTATGAAATTATTACTGTATTGCTTCCACTGAAGAATTTGATTGATGTCCAAATAAATAATAAAAAACAGAAAAAAATTACTCAATTTCGGTAATAGAAAATTTTACTTTGCCATCAGGACATTTCGTGGTTTTAAAATCATGTATCCAGTGATTCTTATTAATGTTTTTTTTCTCCATTAGTAATGGAAACACAATTAACATTTTACTTAATGCCCACATACAAAATTTGGTTCCTTTTGCAGTTCTTATAGTATCATTTTCTACAAAAAAATGGTCACCTACTTTCATTCCATTTGAACATTCACCGACGATTTCATTCACTTCAACTTTAAATTTAACCATTCTCTAAACCTCAAATATCTTATGGCTAAAATAACTATGATTTTTTAATTTATTAAATAATGTTTAAAACTGAAATTTTCTAGTTAGCTAACCATTTTGATATTAGAATAAAAGCAAAATAAGTTTTTAAATGCTCCAGAGTACTATTTCTAATTATTATTATTTCTTGGGGAATAAAATTATGGAATGTATATATATTGGTGTAGATAAACGTCAGTGTTTTCTTCGTAAAAGATGTGAAGGTATATATCAATTAATGAGCTATTTTAAAGTGAAAAACTCAGATGCTAATTTATATTCTAAATATGTTTTCAAAAGATATTATTACAATAAACTAATTGATAAGGCACAAGATCCAACAAAAGGAATAATTGGTTTTACAATTAAAAATTTAGCAAAAATTTTCAAGATTGTTTCACATTTTTTTATACAGGATGATTATGGGATTGAAGCTAAAATTTCCGCTATAGAAAAAGAATTGAAAACATGGAAAAATGTGAAGGAAAAAACTAATCCGTTAATATATTTTGAAAAATGTGGGAAAGCCTATGGTTTAATTTTAAAGAAAGCAGCTTTACTCAGCAAAAAGAATTATTGGACCTGTAATCATATGGAAATTTTGGGCAAGAATATTGGTATGATTATTACTATGCGTGATTCTATACAAGATTTGGATAGAGACAGAATTACTGGAAGTTTTAATCCTTTCTTTTACTGGGATAGAAATAGTATTCTAGAGTATTATAATAAATATAGTCGCATTATAAGGAAGAAAATATTGCTTTCAGTTCAAAGAGAGAATTTTGAGAAATTAAATATATATAACATTAAAAACCAAACAAATCTTTTCAAAGGAATAAGCATATTTGCTGCTGTTGCTAGTAATCCATATGGTATCTGCAAACATCAATTGAATCCAAGTGTAATTCGATATGCTACAAATAATCTTCTAAATGCTGAAACATATGAAGATATAGAACCACAAAGAAAAAGTAAAACAAGATGCCAATTAAGTGAGAATTGTGCATTTGATTGTTGTGCATCAAAATGTGAAAATTGTTGTGAATGTGGCCCAAAAACAGAGGATCAAAAAGCTTGTTGTCAAGCTTGTGACGTTTCAGTTGGATGTTGTAGTTCCTGTGGAGAATGTGCTGATTGTGTTTAATCTTCATTCTAGAAGAGGCTAAAAACTAAAGAGACTAGATATAAAAACAATTGATAAAATGAGAAATCATTAAATAATCTGATTAATCTCTAATAATTCTCTTTAGTATCATTTTATCTAAAAAATTATCAGGCAGCCATTTTCTAACATTAATTGCTAATTTAGGTCTATGACCAATTGAATACCTAGTTTTTGGTTTTTTAGCCATAATAACTTTAGATACTTTCTTGGCTTTATAGTGAGGATGTGAGGATTTTTTATTATAAAAATTACTTTTTATAAGAATAACAAAATTTTTAGCTAATTATTTAAAAGCATCATTTACACCATGTAGGAATTTCTGAGCATGAAATTCCCATGATCGAGATTCAATTACTTTTTTACTATTATAAGATATTTTCTTACGAAGGTTTTTATCACGCGCTAATAAAAGAATACTTTTTTTAATAGATATAGGATCTAAAATATTTCTTACAAGTATAGCATTTTCACTGTCAATAATATCCTTATCATGACGATATTTTGAAGTTATAACAGGTAAACCGCATGACATTGCTTCATAAACTGTAAAGCAACTAGATTCATTTAATGATGGTGAAGTAAAGAAATCTGCTGAACAATAAAAACTTGGCAATTCTTTATCCGGAACAAAACCAGTAAAAATTATTCGATCCTTGTTCTTTAGCTTGTCATTAACTAAGCTCATATCAGTTTTTTTACCAACAAATAATGCATATAATTTAGGTTCCTCATCTAAAGCTAAATCCATTGCTTTAATAAGATTAGTTATATTTTTTTCTGGTGAAATTCGACCAACATAAATTGCCACTATTGCATCTTTTGGTATACTATATCGTTCTCTAATATTGTAAATATAGTTGTTTCTACTGAAGTATTCTGTATCGATAGCTAATGGAGTAAAGTAGATTTTATTTTCAGGAACAAAATAATCTAACAGTTTGCCTTTGAATCGTTCGGTTGCACAGAAAAAAACATCAATAAATACAGGATAAAAAATTTTGGCTATTAATAAAACTGTAAAATTAGTCAACCATTTAGGATTTTTTAAAACATTTTGTAAAATTATTCGTTCATCTTGATGAACAAATAAACCTGTTTTTTTTCTAAAGAAACGTGCAATAAACCCTCCAATTACACCAAGAGTTGCTAAAGAATGAATTAAAATGAAATCTGATTCACGTATAGCTCTAACAAGATTTCTATCTGGTAAAGCTGCAAAATATCCTGTAGTATATATTCCAGGATTAAAACATCGAAAAACTGTAAAACCATTATAAGGCTTTTCAATTTTTTTTGTTCCAGGTATATGAGGGCAAACTAAAATAACTTCATGTCCATATTTTACTAATACTGGTATGATACCATCAAAATAACGAGTAACACCATCAAGTATAGGCTTATATGAATCAACAACAAAACAAAATTTCATTACCCATTTCACCAATAGTTTATTTTAGTTCCCTAATTTTGAGTTTTTAATGCATTACAATATTATTTGTAATTTAATTATTAAAGTATAATTAATAAAATCAAAAAAAGGTAAGGGAAATTTTAATTTTAAATATCAATTAAATCATTTTCTTAAATTTATGACTTAAAAATTTCTTTTATAGATTTATTATAAGTTAAATTTAAAGTAAATATTCTAGTTCCTACTGTTTCTTTGTTTTCATTATTTTTAATCATTTTTTTAATTAAACAGTTTATTTTATAAATTTAAAAACCAATTATAACAGAAAAGGTATTTGGGTTATTTAATTGTCAACTACAGTTTATGTTCAACAAAGTAATGTTTCACCATATAGCAGAACTGTTGCATTACTATTGTGTATATTTTTAGGAGGATTTGGAGCTCATCATTTTTATGTAGGCAAATCTGGTACTGGTATTCTAATATTGCTCTTATCATTTTGCACAGGTTTAGGATTTATATGGGTTTTCATTGACTTTATTTTAATCCTCATTGGATCTTTTAGAGATGACATGGGCAGAGCTGTTTCATCTTGGAGTGGTGGTCCAAAAGCAACAACAACACCAGTTGTAGTAACCACGCAATATCACCCCCCACAGCCTCCACAACCACCACAACCAATTCCAAACAAAAAATCAGATGAAAAGTATTGCCCTTATTGTGGTGCAGCTGTTAAAACATACGAACAATTTTGCCGTAATTGTGGTTCAGCATTATAAATTTTAAATCTACTAAAAATGCTTATCTTTATAGATTAATTGCTTTTTTTGCTTTTTCTAAAATCTTCTGAATAAATTCATCTTTTCCATCTGTATATGCTTGACGATTATCTCTGTATTTTTCAGCCAAATTTTGCTTTAGCTTTTCATACTCTATAAGTGCTTCTGGATGGGTTTTTATATAATCTCTGAAGAGAATTTGTTTGGTCCAAAAATCACTGTTAAATTCTACCATATGTAGATGAAATTCTCTTTTACCAAATCCTTTTTTTGGTTTTCTAAAGTATCTTCTCTCTGGCAAAACTCTTTCATGTTCAGGAATATATTCATATCCAAGATCAATAATTAATGGTATACATTTCTTTGCATCATCCAAAGAATGTAAACCTATGAGTATATCAATTATTGGCTTTGATGCTAAACCTGATATAGCTGTACTACCAATATGCTCTATTGCTATTACAAATTGACCTATTTTTTCAAGAATTCTATTCTTTGCATCCTTGTATTTTATTTCCCAATTTGGATCAAATTCTTCAATTATAATTGGTTCATTCATTTTCTTATAAATAAAATAGAACTTATTACTAATTAATTTAATTAGCTACAAAAAATGATTTAGTTTAATTTTCTTATTTGATTTACCAAAGATACAAATTATCAAAACATGAATGACTACTTTCAAATGAAGCCAAACCAATTGAACCATTTGTTAATAATAAACCATCATAAATTAACATTTGACTGTAGTCAAAATAATAGCTTAAATAACTTCCATTTAGAGCCACATGCCAATTATGCCAACGATTTGATATTGGACAAATGGTGCTATTTAATTTAGTCCAATTAAAACCAATAATTCCATTACCAGCATCATAACCTTTTACATAATGAAGTGTGATTTCATAAAATGAAACAATATCATCATTTGTTGTCCAATTGAAAAGATGAGTTTCTTCTTCTAAATACTGCTCATCACCCATTGGATGATCTAATGTATGCCAAAGTAAATAGAACTGAGGATAACCTTCGAATTCATTATATCTTAAAATTACTCCAACACCATCATTATCACTTCTTCGGATATCAATTGATAAATTAAAATTATCAAAATTATATAGTGATGTATTAAGAACTATGAATTGGCAATTTCTTGTCATACATGTTAAACATTTATCAAATTCTAATGGATCACGATCTATTAACCATTCACTAAGGCTAGCAAATCCACCATGTATAGGATATCCAGTTAAATTCCTAAAAAGAAAATGACTCCATTGACTTCTTATAAAATCATCTTGGAAATTATTTCCATAAATGAATGCTAAATCACTAAATTCTATACTTATTCTAACTGAAATTACTAGTATTTTTTCTTTATAAAATATAGCTATTTCAATAAGATCAAGTGAATGTAATTCTTCAGAAAGGTTTTCAGTTTTACAAATCACATTAAATTTACTATTTGCATTAATTTCAATAGATTCATTATAAGTCCATTCCAATTTCATGCCTAATTTTGTGATAGAAATTTCATCAATAGTAACTTTTAGATTTGCGCGATTTTTTAAAACTAATTTCAATGTATCAGCATATTTATTGTTATTTTCATCAGAAAAAAAAGCATTACTAATTTTTATTTCATCTTCAAATGGATTAAAAATATACACAGATCCCCCTATAAATGCTGATCCTATAATAATAAGAATAATCACTGCTGCTTGTATTTGCTTATTTTCTTCAACCAATGATTAAACTCTCAAAATAATTTCATTTCAAAAGGAAATAAATTTACTTATTTAGAAATAGATGAATTGCTGCTAATGAATTTTGTGAATTAATTTTTAATAATAAATGAGTGATTCCTCTTTTTCCATTAAATTTCATAAAATATTCAATAGCTAATTTTGTCAGAAAAAGATTTATACAATAAAAAAATTCTGTATTCTTAATTTTATGGAAGGTATTTATCGTGAGTGAACAGAAATCAAAAGAAGATCAAAAATTAATGGATTTATTACTATGTTTATTCCTTGGTCAATGGGGTATTCATAGGTTCCTTAAAGGATATACAACTTCAGGCATAATTTGGTTATGTACATGGGGTTTATTTGGAATAGGATGGTTAATTGATCTAATATATATTGTAACTGATAAAGAATGGATTATGCCAAAGTAATCCTTATTTTATCGACCTTCTTTTTTTCTTTTATTTTAATTAAATCCTTTAACCTCCCTTTGTAAAATCATTGACTTTATTCTATTTTCAACCATTTCAATATCTTCAGGATCGTAATTGGATAGAATAATGGTTTTCTATTTTGAGCAATTAATATGGCACCAGAAAATCTTTCTTCGTAAACTTGTTTCTTTATAAAATTATCAAGTTCAAAGAAATCTATATTTAATTTATTCATATTATCCCCTCTTATCTCAAAAATAGGTTATTATATTATTATTAAAATTTGATTAAAAATCTAAATAGAGAAACATTATTTTCAGTTACCTCTATTAACTGATAATTAAAAGAGAAATTTATTCAATCATTGATTACTATTTTATTTAATGAAGGATGTTTTATGAATAGAAATATTGGAATGTGTGGTGTCGATTGTAGTATTTGTCCTTGGTCTAAATCTGTTAAAGATTCAATGTCAGATAATGAATATGAACAATATAGGATTGATTGTAAAAATGTTCTTGGTTTTTCACCAACAAAATCTTTTCAAAATTGCCTTGGATGTCAAACACCTGAAAATCAATTACCTAAGGACTCACCTATTCCATTAAGAAATTGTACTACACGATTATGTGTTAAAAGAAATGAAATTGAAAATTGTGCTTATTGTTCTAGGTTTCCTTGTGCTTATATTAAAGTAAAAGCTATGGAATGGTCTCGAGAAAATATCGAGAAGAAATTTAGAAAATCTATTTCTAATGAAGATTTCAATAAATTTGTTGAACCTTTTGAAAGTTTTAATCACTTGAAAGAAATACGAAAAAAATTGAAATCAAAAGATATTGTTGGAGTTAAAACTGTTATTCCCTCGGATAGTAAAATTATACCATTCCCCAAAAACTTGAAAAAATCAAAAATTGAATCACTCAAATACCTACATCAATTAATAACTAACATAAATACATCAACCTTGGGACTTGAAGATACTGATGTTTATGCACAACAAGAGAAATTAAGAAATATGAAAAAACATTTTCTGAGATTTTTATGGATTATTGGCACATTTGCTAAGAAAGATGTTGATAATGAATATTTAATTATAGATGCTAAATCCTACATAAAAAATCGCCACAGTGAAAGTTCTTTAGGTATTTTATCTTTTGTAATGGAAGTATTGATTAAAAATTTTGAATTGATGGGATTAAAATGTGAAATAATACAATTATCCAAGGATGAGGTAGGAACTAAAGGATGGTTAACACCAACTGGTTATCTAAGAGATCGAAATTGGAAAATGAAGATTACTTCTATAGGTATATTCGAAAAACAAAAATTACTAGATGCGTTATCAGAATATTGTAATAAGCTAAATAACAAATATGGTAAAAGATCTTTCAGTTATTTTACAAAAGCTGATTTTAGAATCTTGGTTGAAGAATAAGGTTATAGATAACCTTATTTTCATTTATTTTAGTTGAGGTTTAGGTTCCTCCTCTTGTATACTTAGTATTTCAATTGAATCATCAACTGTTTCTATTTCGAAATCTGCACTTGGTGTAACCCATTGCACAACTTCAGGTTCAATTAGCTTACCTTGAATATCTAAAGGATCTTTAAATGCCCAATGTTTTTCTTGTTTCATTTTTGAAGGGCCTTTTAGAATAACACCGAAAAGCCAATCAGGTGATCCTATATAGCGACCTTTTTCCCAAATCCAGAGAATAAAGAACCATAAACTAAGTTCTAATATCCACATGAATACTACCCATCCGGTTGGTAAAGCTAAATTAGTTCTAAACAAATCAGCTTTTGAAGAGCCAAATGCTTTGAAAATTCCCCACATACCAAAACGAAGGAATACTTGAATTGACGCAAGAGAATAAACAGATAAAGACATAACTCCAGCACGGCGACTTAATCTAGAAATACGCAACCTGCGTTTAACATTAAGTTTTCGATTGAATTCTATACTAGCAAAAAGACTAACTACAACGATCAGTAACAATCCCATTGTAACAAAAACATACCATGTGGGATGAATATGAAAATCAGCTGTTAATTTAATAATTTCATCAGTTGATAATGTAAATGCTTTATTTACAACAATAAACCAAAAAATACCAAATAAAATACAAAATCCAGCTATACCATATCCCCATCCAAGAAATTTCTTTTTATCGACTTTCTCTTTTTGAGAAATAAATACACCAATAATTGCACCTGCAGCACTATAAGCATAATGAGGCATAAGAGGTGATTCTCTAGAAACAAATTGATTGGTAATGAA
>JAEOUJ010000030.1 GCA_016839405.1 Candidatus Gerdarchaeota archaeon
ATAAAATAATTATTAAGGGAAAATATTCCCTTTCTCATTTTTTTGAGATTAATTACCATTCTTTTAGTAATACTTTAAATTAGTTTAGTGTTAAAATTCATAAATTATAAATGTTGAAATTTCATAAGAGCTGACATTAATGGGATTATTCGAAGAACGATTCAAATTGAATTTAAAATTCATGAGTTCTAGTAGACGTTTAGCTATTATAACTATCGTAGGTCTTAGTATTAGTATTGCAATGGTTAGTCAAAATATTCTCTTTTTGAATAATTTTAGAAATACAGCATTTAATGAATTTTCTATTAATATCTCTAATGCTCAAATAGATACTCAAATTGATAATGTTGTTTGGTCTGATATCACCCTTGAAAGATTTCTTGTTTCCACTGTTGAAAATGAGATTGAAAATTCTAATATGAACCCATCCATTTTATCCTATCAAAATTGGGTAACCTTTCGATTTTTTTATTTAATCCTTGAAGACCAGATGACTAGTGAACGTAATTATTTTGATACATTTATAGTAGGTGTTAACCAATCCTATCTTAATTTTTTAGGACCATTAATCAGTGAGGGAAGAGCTCCTATTGCAGGTGAGTATTGTATTGTTACTGATACGCCTACAATTGAAGAAACTAATCTTGGAATAAATGATACTTTTGAAGCATATATCCAAATAGATGAAACATCAACAGCAAGGGATTCTGAAACATTGGGAATAGGTTTTGCTGGACAATTTTTAGAATTTGCTGGAATAATTAATATTGATGACATTATATTTGGAGCTCTTCCTATCCCAACAGAATTAGCTGGTCTTGTTAATTTAGTTTTAGGATTGGGTAAAAATCTAATTATAACAAATTTTCTTAATCTACCATCACTATTGCAATTTATCTCTCTTTCATATGGTGAATTTTCACTTATGGGAAGAATAGGATTTAATTTAGAAGAATTTAATGTTTTTCAATTAGATAATCACATTAGAAGTTTACAAATTTTTACCAATAATTTACAGGAATCATTGTTTGATCTTGTTAATACTTTTGCTTGGAGACGGAATCCTGAGATTTCTATTTATCCTTATATTTTACCTTTATTATCCAATTTCAGAAGAGAGTATCGCATTTTTCAAATATTCCTTTTAGCATTTATGTTACCATCTTTAGGAATGTCTCTGACATTAACAGCATTTGCATCAAATCAAGTTAAAAAGCAAAGAAACATTCATATTCATAATTTTCATCAAAGAGGAGCATCACGTCAGATGCTATTTTTATTTATGTTTTTTGAATTGATTATTTTTTCAATTCTGGCAGTTCTAATTGGTTTTCTAATTGGTTGGCCATATACTTTAGTTGCTATGAAAAGTGATAATTTCTTTAGTTTTACTAGGGAAGCAACTATACCAGAAATACCCGCTGATATAAATTGGTTAGTTATTGGCATTTGTTTAGCCATTGGATTTGCTATAGCTTGGCTATCAAACATCTTCTCATTATGGCGAAAAACTAAAACTACAGTAGAAGAAGTCATGCAAGAGCGAGTTGAAGGAAAACCATTCTGGGAACGATTCTATATTGATATTTTCTTCTTAGCAGTAGGTTTATTGATGTTTATTATTTCCATTAATCAAATAAAAAGTGGAACAACTACTGCTTTAGAATTTGCATTATATTTTGCAGCTCCCTCACCCATTTTTATCATAATTGGTAGTATTATGTTAATAACTAGAATTTATCCATATTTCATAAGAGGAGTCTCAAATATTATCTTTAAAATACCAAAATTAGAATTAAGTGCTGTATCAGCTAGGAATGCCATTAGAAGGAGAGGTTCAACAACAAGGACAATAATTCTAATGACATTAACATTTGCATTAACTGTTGCATCAATGATTATACCTGATTCATATAGAGCTTATGATGTAGAAGACTCGTATTATGAGCTAGGAGCAGATATAGTTGTTGAGGGAGTAGAAGTTTTAAATCCTAATTACAAAGAAAGTATTAAAGAAATTGAAGGAATTGAAGCTAGTTCTTATGTTTCTATACTTGAAGTATCGGATACTGAAAGTGGATTACTTTATTCCATTAAAATTATGGGCGTGGAGCTGGATAACTATAGTAAAGTAGCTTATCAAGAACCGGAATATACTTCTGAATTAGGAATAGATGCACTACTTAGTTCAATTGTTGAAGAAACAGATGTTATTGGTCAAAGAAATCAAATAGAATTACTAAATCTTGGATCAAATAATACTTTTACTTTCAAAAATTTCGCTGATATAAATGGCACAGTAGGATTTGTAGATTATACATTAGAAATTGTTGATTTATTTGAATATTGGCCTACTCTTTATGAAAGAGTTCCTCAAGCTACTGATAAAGATATTAATATTGGTTTAATAGGCAACCTTTCCCTACCTTATTTAGTTGCACGTCATGATTTTGATGTTGAGGGAAAAATGTACATTAAGGTTAAAAATGGCTATAGTATTAATGAGGTAGCACAACAAATTGAATTATATACAAGGCACGAAACTAGTAATGTTGAAGAGTTACTATTAATATCAGAAGGCAGTTTGAAAGCAACAGTTCTTTATGGCGCATTAAATTCAAGTTTTATTGTTTCCTTACTTATTGCTTCTGCAACATTAATAACTATGATGATTGTTCAAGGATTGGAACGAGAAAGAGAAATCGCAATTTTGAAATCCTTTGGAATAAACACAAAACAGATGTTTTTATTCTTTATTTCTGAAGCAATAATAATTCTATTATTTACTATGATTATTGGTATAGTATTAGGATTTGGTACTTCGGTAATGATTATGAAGATATTAAAGATTGGAACGACATTACCACAACATGAGATGATTTATCCTTTTATTAAATTAACTTGGACTACTTTAGCAATATTTGCTAGTGGTCTAATTAGTACAATTCTTCCAATTATTATTAATACCCGTAAAAAGATAGGTGGAGCCATGCGATCAATATGAATAATAAAGATGTATTTATTGAATGTAAAGATCTAATCAAAATCTATGCAGATGAGAAAAATCGTGTACGAGTTCCTGCACTTCGTGGATTAGAAATGACCATTTATAAAGGAGAAATTGCTCTTGTAGTTGGTCCTAGTGGTTCAGG
>JAEOUJ010000284.1 GCA_016839405.1 Candidatus Gerdarchaeota archaeon
GCAAAAGTAATAACATCATTTCCAGAAGGAATTTGTAGAGCTGGTTCAAAAATAGGATCAAAATATTCTTTTCTAAATGAATCAACTAATCACAAATATTGCCCAACCTTGAAAAGTATAATTACAGATAGCTTATTACCTAAAGATGCAAATTGTGTTTATGAAATTGTAATAAATGGAATTACTGAACAGGAAATAAAAATAGCTATGAAAGCTGCTATTAAAGCTATAAAAGATGATAAAAGAATAATTAGAATTACTAGTACAAACTATGAAGGCAAGCTTGGAAGCATTCAAATTCCTTTAAAAGAACTAATTAAATGAAAAATCAAGAATATAGAGTGGTTGAAATGTCTAGTCCTCCAATATTTGAAAGCAATATGAATGAAGCTGCAGTAGATTTATTTGATGAAATGTTAGAAATGGACACTATTTTGAATGGAATCATGGATGAAACTGAATTAGGACCAACTATCTTTGATTTAGGTATAAAAGCTAAAGGAGGATATTTAGCAGGAGAATATACTACTCAAGTGTGTATGGGTGGTTTAGCTGAAGTTTCTATTAATTTAAAAAAATATAATCAAAATTTAACGCTACCAACTGTTACAGTTATAACAGATTTTCCAGCTGTTGCTACAATGGGTTCTCAATTTGCAGGATGGTCAATTGATAAGGGTGACTACAAAGCAATGGCAAGCGGTCCTGCAAGAATTTTCGCAAAGAAACCTAAACATATCTATGAAAAATTACCCATAAAAGATAATCATGAGGAAACAGTTGTTGTACTAGAAACTAATGTTCACCCCCCTAATACAATTTTGAAGTATCTTGCAGAGAAATGTAAGATTGAATTGGATTGTTTATGTGTTATTATAACACCTACATCAAGCCTTACTGGAGTAACTCAAATAGCTGGACGATCTGTTGAAACAGCAATTCATAAATTAATGGATTTAGGCATGGATGTTTTAACCATTGAATCAGCAATTGGTAATTGCCCCATTGCACCTTTATCAATTAATGATGATTTAATGATGGGCCGTACAAATGATATGTTAATTTATGGATCAGAAGTCTATTTACAGGTTAATTATGAAAATGAAAAGGAATTAATGGATTTTACGAAAAAAGCAATTTCTGAGGAATCAAAAAGTTATGGAACATTATTTTATGATATTGTTAAAGAAGCGCAAGGAAATTTTTACAATATAGATCCAGTTTTATTTGCACCAGCAAAAATAATTATGAATAATATTCAAACAGGAAATGTCATTAGTTTCGGCAAAATTAACTATGAACTTTTACAAAAGAGTTGTTTATTTAAATAAATTACTTTTCAATATTTTTTTTCTTTAAGTTTAATAAATTTTAAGTATAACTGATAGTTTTATTACCATAATCACAATTATCCTAAAACATGTGATTACTAATGAAGAATTTTAGCTATCCAGAACCAGATTTCATCCCCCCTAAAGTATATGAAAAAGAAATTCGCAAAATAATAGATGAATCTGATAAAGAAAAATGGGTATTAATGGTTGCAATTGGAACAAAACCAGATTTTTACAAACAAGCACCTTTAATATACTGGGCAAACAAAAAGGATATCCCTGTTATTTGTGCAACAACTGGTCAGCATTTTGATGATTTGTTAGGTTATGGAATTAAGGAATTTAAGATGAATCCATTAATTGATCTACAAATTAAAGGTGATCTTTTACAAAAAACAGTTGAAATCTTCTATAAAGTTGGTATGATTGCTAAGTGGTTACGTCAAGAATACCCAAATCGCATTGTTTTACCAATTCCTCATGGAGATACATTAACTGCTGCTATTGTTTCTGCCTCGTGGTTTTTAGCAACTCGTTCTGGTGTTGCTCAAAATGAAGCAGGGATTCGAGGGATGAATCCAGTTTCTTTTAAAGAATTTAATCAATTTAAAACTCCAATAACTGATGTAAACGATTTTATTCAAAAACAATGGCATGGAAAGTGGGAATTAAATCGTGCTGAACCTTGGCCTGAGCAATGGGATACTTTTGTTTCTGGAGCTGGTTCTGCTTATCTATTTGCTTCTTGTCCAACAAGTAAAGAGAATCTTCTTCGTGAAGGTTATCCTGAACAATCGGTTCGTGTAGTTGGTAATTCAGTAGTTGATGCAATTGAGTTAGTACCTAAATCAGAAACAAGTGCCTTTGATGATTTTCCAGCATTAGAAAAATATGATGATTGGATTCGCGTAGATGTTCATCGTCGAGGTAATCTAACTTCAACTAGATTTAAAGCAATTGTCAAAGGTGTTTTAGATTTAGTTAAAAAAGGTGTTCCAATTACTTGGTGTGAACTTACAGCTACAAAAAGAGCATTAGAAGTTTTTAATCTTCGTAAAAAAGTTCTTCAAGCAGATGAAAAATATGATAATTTTGTTTTTACGCCCTTATGGCGTGAGTATGGACAAGTTATTGATTTTTGGAAGAGTGGTAAGTGTTTTGCTGAATTAACTGATTCTGGTAGTATTCAAGAAGAATTAAATGAAATACAAGAAGTTCTCTGTTTAACTCTACGATTTAATACTGATCGTCCTGAGTCTGTTTTTGATGCTCATTCAAATGTGCTTGTTCCACCATCAACAGGTGAAAATATTGTTAAAATTATAGATTTCATACGAAATGATTCTGAAACAATCAAGATTATGCAGAATGCAAAACGAATTTATGGAGAGAAAGTGGGAGAAAAGATTATGGATTGGCTCCTTGAAGAAATGGAAAAGAAAATTAGACCATTTTCATGGGCTCATGAGAGAATTTATGGTCCGGATTCCAAAGATGAGGAAACAGTTGACTTTTTGTGATTTCCTCTTCTATTCTTTCTCTAATGTTGAAGGTACATAATAGAACTCACCAATATCTCTTTGTGAACGATCTAAACGTGAATTCTTTTTATTTACGCGAGGTCTTCCACTTACTTTATCTCTTCGAAATGTTATATCAACTTCTTTAAGAAATCTATTCATTCCACGCCTTAGGGTTGTTGGTGATTTTGCTTTACCTTTAATACCAGGATTTCCCTCAAAAACCATAAGACTATCACTAAGATAATCAATAAACATAAGATCATGATCAATAACAAAAGAAGAACGACCTTTTGAGCGCATGATTTTTTGTATTATTTTTGCCACAACCATCCTTGTCTCAGAATCAAGGAAAGC
>JAEOUJ010000285.1 GCA_016839405.1 Candidatus Gerdarchaeota archaeon
CATATGAATACAGCATTGAAATAGCTAAACAAAAGATGGAATTAGCAGGATTTGAATATCCACCAGAAGAAACTCCAACAACCACTGCAACAACTGGTATTGGATTATACGTTGTAATTGGTATTCTTTCACTTGCTGGCGCTTGTCAAATTATCGTTTTGAAGAGACGAAAATAATTAGATCATGTTGATCTATGTTGATCAAATCCTTCCACAATGAAGAATAGTGATCTTTTAGATCATTATTCTTCTTTTCTTTTTACTTTAATTTTCTTTTAATATTCAAGACAAATAAATAATCTATTAATATATGAAAATTTTAGTCAAAATTAATGCTTTTATTCTATAAAGAGATATTTCGGAGGTTATTAATAAAATGTTTATTGATACACATTTACATTTACATAAGCCATATTTAGATGAAGGTATGATTGATATTGTTATAAAATATATTACCAAAAATAAAATAATAACATGGGCTCAATCGTGTGATATACCAACCTATAACAAGATTTTGGAATATTCTGAAAGATCGGAATATATTTTCCCTTCATTTGGTGTTCTTCCGTGGTATGCACATGATTATGTTGAGAGATTTGATGAAATCACTAAATTATGTGAAAAAGCAATTATGCTAGGTGAAATTGGATTAGATGAAAAATATGCTCAAGATAAAGCCTGTATACCACATCAATTACCTTTGTTTGAAATTTATTTAAGAGAAGCAGAAAAAAACAATAAAATAATGAATTGCCATTTCCGTGGAAAAGAAAGAGAAAGTTTTGATATTGTTAAAAGTTATAAAGCTAAAAAAATCATCTTTCATAGTTATTCAGGGGATATTAAATTAATAAAAGACATTACTGATGCTGGTTATTACTTTTCCTTAGGTCCAATATATAACGAAGAAAAATTAAAGCACATTCCAGATGATCTATTATTATTAGAAGTGGATGTACTGCCTAGAACTACAATTTTCAAATTACCTTCAGTAGTTTTTATTGAGATGCTAGAAAGATTTGCTGAAATTAAGCAAACCACAGTTGAAGAGATTGAATCATTGAATCAACAAAATGTTATGAAATTAATTAAAAATGATCCCAATCTTAATGATATGGTTGAGCTAATGAAATAATCGCTTCTTTTTTATTCAATTTAAAATTCATCAAAATACTGCTTAAACTCATATAGTTCTTTTTCAATTTTTTTAGATAGCTTTTTCTCTTCTTTACTAATTGCTATTTCAGAATCTATTGCTATTTCATTAAGTGCAAGTTTTTTTCTAACCTTTTTTTCTAGTCGATTTATTTTGGTTTTTGTTGCGAAAAATTTTAGAAATTTGAATTTTAGTTTAGAGATAGGTTTTTCCCATTCCTTACTAAATTTTCCTGATTCTATATCATCTAATATATTTTTCATTGTTTTTTTCAAAGGGAGATTAACAAATTTTATGCCACGAGACAATGAACCATATTGACTTGTATGTGAATGTAAACTCACTTGTTTTACTAAACCCATCTTTCTAAATTTTTGATAAGTATATTCCATCTCACCGGAAAGATACATTTCAATTAATACTGCTTCAGGTGGATATCCTGCATCAACTAATGTAAAAATACTGCTTAATAAAACTCTACCAAAAGCTGATCCAAATGCTTGTTCATTGAATAAATCCAATACTGCTTCTTGCTTAAAACTTAATTCAATTGCACCTTTCTTCAGTGTTCCTAAAGCTTTGCATAAACTTAGGAGTATTTTTTTTGCAGAACCGCTTGCATTATTATGAACAGATATAAAACTATAGAAACCTTCACCAGTTAGATAATTTTCTCTAACACCTGCACCTATCATTCTAGGAGCCAACAATAAAATGTCTAGATTATTTGATGGTTTAATAATATCAAAAGCAATACTATACCCATGGGCAAAAACAAGAGCACTTTTTGGTTTTAAAAATGATTCAATTTCATTATGAAATATTTCTTTCATTAATTCATCAGGTATTAATAGAAAGGTTATTTCTGCTTTTTTTACTGCATCAGAGATCGAATGCGTTTTAAAACCATCTTGTTCTGCTTTTTTTCTATATTCATCTTGTTTATTCCCAATTATCACTTCTAATCCTGAATCTCGAAGGTTTAATGCTTGAGCCCGTCCTTGATTTCCATATCCAATGATAGCAATTTGTTTATCCTTAATATTTGATATATCGCCATCATTTTCTAGAAAAATTATTTTAGACATAAAATCAAAACCATTTTTCAATCATTCAAAATATATTCTTTATATAAATCATATTGAATGTGTTTTCTAGTTAAATAACTCCAAATAGCATCTTCTGGGCACAAATTCACACACCCATTACATCCGACACATTTCCATTCATTTACTTTTGGGAAATTGTCTATGTTTATAGTTATTGCTCCACTAGGACATATTTTTGTTGCACATAAACCACATTTAGTACATTTATCCTTATTGATTCGTTTTATACCAATAGTTGCAGCCATTTGCCAGCGCCAAGTAAATAACAATGACCAAATTATAATTTGCATATTGTATCTTGGTTTCCATTTATTCAATTGTTTTTTCGAAGGATTTATTTGCCATTCTTTAAATCGATTAATTATTGTAGAACCAAATTTATTAGCAAATTCTATGTGTACTTGATTTAATCCCAATAAATAACCATTATCATCAGAATATTTTGGCATCCATGAACGTAAATTTGTTGTGCCAATTCCTTGAATCCCCCCCAAATAAGGACCAGCTGATTTCCGAACAGCTCTGTAAATGTTCCATAAAGCATTCCCTGGCATCCCTCCACTAGTACAGAAAACAAAAAATGGTTTCTTCATAAAATTAATTTTACACAAAAGTTTTGTAACCAACCAAGGGACTCGAAATGAGTATGCTGGAGAGCCTATTCCAATTATATTATAAGAACTTAGATCCAATTTTTTTGATCGCTTTAATCTAAAAAAATCCACACTATGATTTTGTTCTTGTAAACCATTAGCAATTTCATGAGCAAATTTAGCAGTAACTCCAGTACCAGAGAAATAAACAAAAGCAAATTTCATAATCGTTAATTATAAAATAGATTCATATAAGCATTTGGTGTGAATAAATTTAATTAATTAAATTTAAATTCACTAAATATAATTTAGTTTCTAAAAAAAGGTTAACCTCATGAAAAAAATAGCTGATAATTTATATGCTATATCAGGAAAAGGATTTTATTCAACTCCAGTTTTCGTTTTAGAAAAAAGTAATGGAAAATTAACATTAATAGATACGGGATTAGCTAAAGATACTAATACTATAATTAAGAAAATTAAACAAAAATGGAATTCATTGGAAAACATAGAACGAATAATATTTACTCATGAACATCTTGATCATACTCAAGGTTTAATCAAAATACTTGATGAAATGGCAACCATAAGTGCTGAAGCACCACCTCATGAGAAAATTGAGATAATAGTTCATAAGGATGAGGAATCTCAATTCATTAATGATTTTAAAAAATATAAAATTAAACCAAATAGATTGATTATACATGAAGAGATCATTGATAAGGATCTAGATATAAAAGCAATTCATACTCCTGGTCATTCTTTTGGTCATATTTGTTTATTGCTAGAAAAACAGAAAATTATCTTGATAGGAGACATCATTATGTTTATGTTTAAACGCTTAATGCCTACACCTAAAAAATTTCATGATAATTATAAGCAATATTTAGAATCTTTACCAATAATTTTAGATTATGAATGGAATTTTGCTATTCCTTCCCATATAAAGCCAAAGAAAATCCCAAGAGAGAAAATCGAAAAATATATTATGAAAATGAAAAGAAAGCAAAAATGATTGTTATGGGTTAGAAATGAAAAAGAGTATAAAAATAATAGTGATTGTTTCAGCTACATGCTTAATTATAAGTTCAGTTATTACAACAACTCTTTATTTCTATTACAAACCAATCTATAATGTAAATTACCCAGAAAAACAAAAATTCTTCTGGTATGCTGTTTGGAATGATTTGTCCTTAAGTCAATTATATGAATCTTATGAAGAAATTGCTATGGTATCACCTGTTTGGTGGAATGTCTTTGAGAATGGTACAATTAAAGAGAATGTCTTAACTTGGATGAATGTAAGTGACTTATTA
>JAEOUJ010000031.1 GCA_016839405.1 Candidatus Gerdarchaeota archaeon
AATTGTTTTAGGATTGATGGGCTAACTGCTAACTCAGGAGGCCAAATGCCTATTGGTTTTTTTCCATAGGTATTCTTTATTTGTTTAATATGATCCTCTAATTGGATAGTTACGCGTTCTCTGGGGAGTAGTGGTAAAATTGGATGGCTGTATCCACAAGAAAGCATTTCTATAGTGTTATCTTTAACCAATGCTTTTATTCGATCAACAAGTTCTGGATAATTATTTAATAGATATTCTGTAGTGTGACCTGTGATATTGAAACAAATTGTTCCATCTCGCCAATTTTCTATTGCTTCAACCATTGGTTTATATGATTTTTCAACAACTTTTGGTAATTCTTTTCTTGGGAATTCAGCATAATCTGTATTCCAATGAAGAATAACAGACACATTATCCGGCATCTTTATCACCTGTAGAATCACTATTATCTAACATTTCTATAGTTTTTTCTTCTGTTGGATCTATGTTTAATTCAAAATCACCTATAGATTCTTCTTTCCTTTGCTTATCTTCAGTTAGTTTTCTATCTCGATCTTTAGGATAAGAGAAATATACAAAGCTATAGATTAACAAGCAGATAACCCAAGGAACAATAGTTGCTATTAAAAGTGAATTAGATAAGGCTAAAATGTTTGCCGTAGAGCCTTTATCAATCGCAGCATCACTATATTTGAATAATCTATTTGCGAATAATGCCACCAAATAAGTTCCAGATGCAGCAATACTCCCTTCGAATAATCTGTCAATAGCAAATGCACTACCTCGAATTCTTGGTTCAAATAATTCACTAAATATAGGATTATTTGCAGCTGGCGCAGACCAACTAATCAAAAATCCAGTGAATATTCCTATAACAATAAACAACCACAACATACCATTTAATCCCATTGATCCAATTACAAATCGAGGTACTATATAGAATATTAGCATCATCATTGGAATCCCTGCAAAGACTGATATTTGAGCTATCATAACTCGCCCCTTATCAGGGTTCCATTTAGCAGCTCTATCACCAATATAACCACCAAAAAGATTACCAAAAGCAGCTCCAATAGCTACCATTGAAAAAGCAATTCCTGCCATCAATGGATCAAAACCGATTTCTATTAACCAAAAAACAATGAATAACATAGAATTCCATGGAATAGTTCCCGCAACACCTTGTAGAACAATTAAAACAAATGTTTTGTTTGTTAAAATTGTTTTATAATCTTTCCAAGTAATTTTTGTTTGTTCAACGCTAGTTCCATCAGATATTCCTCTTTTTGGATCTTTTCCAAAAATAAGAACAAAAACTCCAAGAAGAATGCTGAAAGCTCCTACAACTATGAAAACAAAACGCCATCCTGCCAATCCAAGTATTTCCTTTCTAATAACATCATCTGTATTTGGATCATAAGAGTGGCTTAACAATGTAGCAAATAATGTTCCAACAATTGCTCCTAAAACAGTTGTTAATCCAAGCATTCCAAATGCTCTTCCCCTTTTTGATTTCGGGAAGAAATCTGCGACTAATGATTGAGCAGTTGGGAAAATTACTGCTAATCCTAAACCAGTAAAAGCTCTTACAAAAAACATTCCCCAAAAACCGTTTAGAATTCCGAGAATTACTGTAAAAACACCCCAAATCATACACCCTAATGCAAGGATTAATTTTCGAGAGAATTTATCAGCAAAATAACCCCAAATCGGTGTACTTACAGCTTGGAGGAGAGCTCTTGCAGTAGTAATACCACCCAATTGTTCTGTGCTGAATCCAAGATCAATTTGTATGGAGTCATATAAAGCTGCCATGACATTGCCATCAGCATTATCTATTGTATTTGCAGTATTAATTAGAACTTGTGTAGCCGTTCTCTCTCTCCTAAAATCCTTATCTTCCTCAAAACTCAAATCTTCTTCATCATTTAATGAAATTGCCTTTGACATAAATTAAACACCAAGGAAAGGAAGTACAAACTAATCTCTGATTAAAATATAATAGAAGTATTTAAGCTATATGCTTATTTTAGATAATTTCAAACATTTTGGAAAGGCATATATGTAAGATAGAAACAAGATGATATGTAATTAGGAGCATAAAACGTGAAATTCTCTTACAAGAAACGATTTTTGCTTTTCGCATTATTTATAGTAATATTAGGTTCCCAATTAATCATAAAAAATGGATTATCTTTCAATGAAGCTAATTATCATTTATTTGAAATATCTTCTACTCATGATTTGAAAATTTATGAGTTTACACATTACAATAAACCAATCTATGCAAATTATACAACTGCAAATATAACAATGCTTTTTCAAAGTCCTGAAGTAAATTCATCTGATGTTTCAGCTCATTATTCTGTTAATGGTATTAATTGGACAACTATAATTTTAACAAAAACTGAAACATTATCAGAAACTAGAGTTTTGTTTAAAGGAACTCTTGGACCATTTTTAAAATCTGGTGAATATCAACTTAAAATAAATGCAACCGAGTCAAATACAGAATATGATAGTGTTTTCTATCGTTTTGATGTTTTAAAAATTAGAGGTATAATTTTTGTTGATTTATCTTATAGAGTTAAAGAACAATCAGATCAATCTCAACAAATTGATGTTTCAATTAATGTCCTTGGTGATGATATCAAAATAGGATCGGTTTATGTATCAACTGATCAACAAGAAGAAGATGAAAATCCATATAAACTAAATTACGTTGATGGCTCAAATTTCACTTATTTTGCAACAATAGGACCTACGAATACTTGGCAGAAAATTATTAGAGCTACATTTTTTGCTAATACAAGTGATGATATAAAATATGTCAATTCAAATTTCATTATTTTAAAACAAACTGTTTATGTTCCTGAAAAATTCTGGACAAGTAAATTTCCAGCTATTATTTTTGGTGCTATTGTAATGGGTGCAATGACAACAGTTTTTATTATGAACAGACGAAGAGGACCTAAAAAATATGATGTTTGAATGTTCAGGTTTTTTCCTTTCGTAAATCAATTAGGGACTTTGCTTCAGGTCCTGTTCCTACTAGTGTTACCGGAATACCTGTTTCATATTCGATATTCGAAATGAATTCCAAAGCTCCTTTTGATAATTTATCAATTGTATTTGCACCTGCTATTTCTGGGAAAACAATATCTAATTTTGTTAAGGCTATTTGTGTCGCACCATTCAATCTTATAGCTTTTCTGGCAATATCAAAAT
>JAEOUJ010000286.1 GCA_016839405.1 Candidatus Gerdarchaeota archaeon
ACTGCAGATAAAGCCACACCTTTAACATTTAACAATGTAGACTATGAGTATTCGATTATTATGATTACTCCACGAGGGGCAGATCCAGTTTTTTCAGGCATTCGAAGTGAAACAGTTTCTGAAGTTTTGAAAGCTTGGAAAATGATTGAACCTTTAGAAGAAATTGCTATGACAATGATATTTAGAACTAATCAACATACAAATCAGCATTTTACTAAGCATTTTGTTATTAATGAATTACAACCACATATTTCTGCTATTGTAGAAGGTATTGTATCAAAACAACCATTTTATATTGAAGGCAGCCATCTAATTTTTTCTATCAAGGATAATACAGGGGAAATTGATTGTGCAGCTTATGAACCAACTAAGCGTTTTAGAGGGGAATTAAGTAAATTAATAATTGGTGATGATATAACTATATTTGGAGGATTAAGACCTTCAAGTGAGAATCATCCTCTAACAATAAATGTAGAACGACTACAAGTTAATTCATTAATTACTAATTACACTTTTGAGAATCCAATTTGTGAAAAATGTGGTGCTCGATTGAAATCTGCGGGTAAAAATAAGGGTTATAAATGCTTTAAATGCTCTGCTATTTATCGTGATAAAAAACCAATCAAAAAAGTCAAGAAAAGACAAATTGAAATCAAAGAATATCTTCCGCCAATTATTGCTCATAGACATTTAACAAAACCATTCATAAGAGAGGGAAGAGATAATACGAATCAACAACTAAATAAAAATGAGATTAATATTTTATTGAATGAAATTATTGAAAATAATAAGCAAAAATAAACAATTATTATAGAAAATCAAAATAATAGTATTATATAAACACAAACTTTAATAAAAAATAATGAAAAATCAACTGTAGAACTAGAGAATCCTTTGGAGGAAGTCTTTTTGATAAAAATCAATGAATATGAATTTGATGAAACACTACATTATTATTCAGGTAATGATGCCCATATGTGGTTAAAGAAATTAGATGATGGAAAAGTTAAAGTTGGTTTTGATGATTTTGGTCAAAAACTAGCTGGTAAAATTCTTTTTGTTCGTACCATACCTGCAGGTAAAGAAAGACCAAAAGGGAAGAGTCTTGGTACAATTGAAACAGGTAAATATGTAGGACCTTTACGTTGTCCCATAACAGGAATTATTACAGAAATCAATCCTGATTTGAAAGAAAGTCCCGGTTTAATAAATGAAGATCCTTATGGAAAAGGATGGATTGCTATCATCGAACCATCGAATCTAGAGGAAGAGCTCAAAGAAGATTTCGTTGTAGGAGAAGCAGCTCTAAAGGAATGGATTGAAAAAGAAATTGCTACTCATGTAAAATAAAGCATTAATTCTTTTTCATTTTATTTTTATTTTACTTTATATTTTAAAGAAGAGCAATTTTATTTTTAGTAATCTTATTTTTATTTAGTTTTACGATTATTTGGTGAGCTATATGCTTAAAATTGACAAAAAAAACACATTAAAAATTCTATTTGCAATGATTTTTACAATTGGTTTTCTATCAGCAATACCCAAAATTACCATTGCACATTCCCCTAATTCAATGAGTTTAAATTATGCCACACAATCAAATGCATTAACTGTAATAATTAATCATTCTGTAAATGATAATACAACACATTACATTAATTTGGTTGAAATATGGGTTAATGATCAACTAAATATTTCTCAAGGTTACACTAGCCAACCTACCACAAATGAATTTACTTATATGTATAGTATTACAACAGCAAATGGTGATGAAATAAAAGTAACTGCAACTTGTAATATTGGTGGCTCAATAACTAGAATAATTACAGCTGGAGAAACACCAACAGATTCTGTACCAGCCTCTTTTGTATGTATGACTGTTTTAGGATTACTTACTACTGGTGGTATTATGCGAAGGAAAAAGAAGTAATTATAAATTCTTTCTTCTTTTTTTACAAATCACCAAATTAAAATGGTTTGTTAACAAATCCAAGTATTGTTTCAGTCCAAAAGATAATCATTGTTATTAGACTTATGATTATAACAAAAATACTAGATATTGTTAGACCATTGAAGAAAAAAATCATGTAACTAAGAAAAAAGATAGTTACAAATGTAGCATAAAAAATCCATCGCGGAACCAACCATTGTTTTATTCTGAAATAATGCCGTAATTCACCAACATTGACTTTTTTAGTTATTTGATATCTGTTTCTTTTGTCTTTTTTAGCTAATCCAAGATTACATAATTTTTCTAAGTGATATGCTGCAACACTTGGAGAAGATAATTCTAAATTCCTTTGAACTTCTCTGACACCCACTGTTTTCTGACTTGATGCATACCAAAATACACGTAATGTAGTACCTTTTAATTGCGAAACAATAACGTCATCATTTTCCTCAGTGGCTGTCACGATCCTTCCCCAAATGTGATTAATTATAAGAGATAATAGTGTAATTATTTGAAAAAGGATTCGACGACTCAAAAAAAATAATTTATCCGCCTGCAACAATTTGAGTTATTATCACTCTATCACTATTAACAACTTCATAATCTTTATTTGCTGCGCGTTCATTTATTATAATAGCTATGAGATTTACTGGTATGTCCGTAAAATCAATTACTTCACTTAATCTTTTTTTACCTTCAAAAACAATTTCTTTTTCCTTAAAACCAAGTAATTTTTGTGCAAAACCGATAACTCTGACTTTCATTATAAGATCACTATAATCTGTTTCTTAAACATCAAATTAAAAGTTCTTCTTTATGAATTAAAATATAAAA
>JAEOUJ010000287.1 GCA_016839405.1 Candidatus Gerdarchaeota archaeon
ATGAATTAAAAGACTTGCAATTAGAAGTAATTAATTCTTTTCATACAGAATTTCGTCCATTTATTTTAGAGAAGATAGCTAGATATGAAAAAAATAAGAAAATAATCCATTTAAAAGACAATTCTGATCTAGTCGAATTATATAAGCTGTTAAAAGAAGTTTCACAGGTTTAATTAAAATTTAAAAATTGCATCAACTTTATTCATTTTATATAATATATTCTAAGATTTTTCTAGATAATCCTAAAAATAAATAAACTTTTTTTAGCTATTGTCCATAAGGTAATCTTTTGGGATTTAAAATGAATAAAAAATTTTATAGCTTAATACTATTTGCTACAATAATTGGAATTTCAACTAAAATATCTTTTATCCAAATGCAATCTTATAACATTAATGATGATTTTGAAGGTTTTTATGATTTCCTTACTAAATACAATGTAGCCATTGAGGAAGAAAAAGAATCGCTAATCAGCAATTATATTTTATGGCAAGAGTCTGATAGCGGATTCCCTGCAATGGAAAACGACACTTATGTAGTTTTTATCTATTATGACCCGGAATCAATTATTGAGAATTGTTCAATTTCAGGTGATTTTACTATGTGGGATAGTGTTAACATGACTAAATTAGATATTAATGTAAGTTTCTTTTATTTAGGCCATTCATTTGAACCCAAAAGTAGGATAGATTATTTATTCATAATAGATGAAAATGTTATTCAAGATCCTAGAAATTCTAACCAATCTCCTGCTGATTTAAATGAATATTATTCTGAACTTAGAATGCCAGAATTTATCCAACCTCAAGAGATTTATTATCAGGATAATATTTCGCATGGATCTGTTTCTGCTCTTACAGATCCCTGGACAAATCCTCAAGTAAATGTTTACCTTCCACCAAATTATAATTCAAGAGGAAGTTACTCAACGGTTTATCTTGCTGATGGTTCATGTTATTTGAATATATTGTCAACTGTAAATGTTTTAGATAATCTAATTGCTGCTAAACGGATTGAACCTATCATCGCAATTTTCACGGATCACAGAAATTTCCCTGATCCATTAGAAAGATATCTATGGTATAAATGCAATCTCGAATATTTGATCTTTTTAGATTCATTAGTAGAGCATATTGATACAACTTATGCAACAAATAAATCTGCCTATGCTCGGTTACATATGGGTTTTTCAGCAGGAGGTCTTGTTTCAGCCTATGCTGTGTACGAGAGATCTGAAACATTTAAATTATTAGCATCTCAATCAGGAGCTTTTTGGGCAGGAGAAGAATATGGAATTAAATTGAAATATATGTTAGCTGATTCCTCTTATCAATTGAAGACATGGTTCTCTGTTGGCACATATGAAAACAATAACCATCATAACACTCCTATGGTTGATGACACACAAGAGATGGTTGAAATTTGTGAAAATAATAATTGGCCTACAAAAGCAGTTTATAATCCTGAATGTCATTCATTTGGTGCTTGGCGTCATCTATTAGACGATATTTTTGAATATTTTTTCCCCTATAAAGGACTCCCTACTAATAGACTTTCAATATCTATTGGTATAGTATTTCTACCCTTCATACCTATACTAATTTACACTCGCAAATATTCTAAAAAATAAAAATTTACCATTTTCTCTAGTCACAATTTGAGACTTCAGATTGTGAGTCATTCTTTAAATATACAATTAGATTATTTTCTTAGGTGTTTCTTTTTATGAGCGAGATAAAAAAGAATGAAAAATATAAACCAAAATTAAAAGAATATTTTCTTATACCTGAATTACTTGGTTCTCGACCAAATCCAAATGGATCAAAAGTTGCTTATGGTGAACTTTATTATAATTTAAAAGAGAATCGTTTTGAAGTTCATTGTTATATTTACGATGCTCATTTAGATACTAGATATCGATTATCACAATTTGATGGAGTTTCTAATATTCGTTGGTTAAATAATAATTCATTATCATTACTTGCAAAAGATGATAAAAATCAATTTCAAATATTCATATATGAAAATCTAATAGGTGATGGTAAACAAATCACATTCCATCCTGGTGGTGTGAGGTCTTTTGAACCTTTCAATAATGGTTTTGTTTTTATTGCTAATAATCCAGAAAAAAATGAACAAGAAAATAAAATAGCTAATTATATACATGTTGAAGAAGAAAAAAGCATCTCCGCTTTATATTATACTAATATTCAAAGAGCTTTAGAATATAAAAAGAAAGATGAACAAGTATTTGTTAATGATAAAAATAAACCAATAAAACCAGTTATTGAAATTAGTAAAATACTTCAAGAACAATTAGCAATAAATCATGTAATTTGCTATAGTAAAACTAATCATATATTCTTACAATGTCAAAGTAAAGATGATTTGCAATTTAGTCTTGACAGAAGTTATTTCAAAATTAATTTGGATGCAGATAAGATTCTTGATGAATATTTATCAAGTAATAATCCGGAAGTAATTAAACAACATGGAAATATTACCAATTTATCTTTACCTAAGGGATCACAGATAAAAGATATTTCTCCAGATGGTAAAAAATTGCTTTTTGCATTCCCTGAACGTGATTTGAAACAATATACATTTAATGATTTATGGATTCTTGATTTAGAAAATGCTAAAGACTGTTTAGATCAACCAACTTTACTAGAATATTCAAATTGCATTTCTAAAAATCTAGACCATGAACTACTTGGAATTAAATGGATTGACCAAGGTATTTTGGTAACTTATTTCAATGAATCTTTTGGAGAATTTGCTTTAATTTCTGAAAAAGGTGATATAATTGTTCTAGATATGCAAGGATTATCTTTTGGTTCATCATTCTTTGGCACTTCGAACAATGGTGGTATAGCTTTCTTAGGAGGTTCACAAAAGCTAATCCCTGATATTTACCTTGCTTTTCTTGAAAAAGAAAAAATTACTAAAATAAAACGTATTACTAATTTGAATGATAAATATGCTCATTGGGATTTTGGTACTGTTGAATCAATAAGGTGGAAAAGTAAAGACGGAACAGAAATAGAGGGTATATTAAGAAAGCCATCAAATTTTGATCCAAAAAAGAAATATCCACTTCTATTTCATATTCATGGAGGTCCATCAACTTCATCAGTAAATATGCTATTACATTCAGCTGATACGAATTATTATCCTACAATTCCTTTTGTTAACAAAGATATACTTATTTTAATGCCAAATTATCGGGGATCACTTGGTAGAGGGCAGTGGTTCCATGAATTAGGTGTTGATAACCTAGGTGTAGGTGATATGTGGGATGTTGAATCAGCTATAGATTATTTGTCGGAACAAGGTTTTGTTGATGAATCAAGAATTGGTTCCATGGGTTGGAGTCAAGGAGGGTTTATTTCAGCTTTCTTGGGTATGCATTCAAAAAGATTTAAAGCTGTTAGCTGTGGTGCAAGTGTTAGTAGTTGGTACACTTTCTATATTAGTTCTGACATTCGTCATAGTGTAAATATTTCTGGAAATCCAACTGAAGAAGGTATGATGGAAATTTACAGAAAAACTGCTCCGATAAGTGGCATTCAAATTGCTAAAACACCTATGCTATTACAACATGGAGAGAATGATCAACGTATTTCAGTAGTTAGCGCTTTGGAACTTTACAGATCTCTCAAAGATAAAGGGATTCAAACAGAATTATTTGTATTTCCAGGAATGAATCACGGTTTTAGCAAACCTAAAGAAGTCTATGCTGCAATGATACAAAATTATCGGTGGTTTATGCATCATTTCTTTGGTGAAGAATTAGATTTTACCAAAGAAGAATAAAACCACTTATTTTTTTATTTGATAAAGATTATTACCTTTCAAATAGAGTAGATGATGATTATTATCCAAGATTTTTCATTATTCTTTTAAGCTAATTTTTATTATCTAAATTGTTTCTATTAGAGGGATATTTATGAATAAAATCAATGGAATTATTGTATTGGTAATTTTAACTATACCAAATTCATTCATCCTAAATGCATATGCTAATACAAATCAAGTTGAATTATATTCACATGTAATTAGTCGCATTAACATAAATGATATCGCATACGATGTCTTTGTCCAGGATGAATATGTATTTGTTACAGGTAATACTGGTTTTAGTATAATTAATGCTACCAATCCTAAACATCCTAATATAATTGGACAATTTGTTACTGATGATACCATTTATGGAATTTTTGTAAATGAAAATTATGCATATTTATCAAGTGGCGAAAATGGTTTTCAGATAATAGATATTACAGATATGACAAATCCATCGCATCTTGGTACTTATTTTGATGGAGGTAAAGCTTTAAGTTGCATTATTCAAAACAATTTTGCTTTTGTCGCTGATAATCAAGGGGGACTTGAAATTCTAAATATTTCAGACCCAGAGAATATTGTTGAAGTGAGTAATTATAACAATGGTGGACAAGCAATCAGTTTAACAATTGAAAATAACATTGCTTTTGTTGCGGATGCTGTTCAAGGATTAGAAATTATTAATATATCAAATCCTATGAATCCAATAAAACTCAGTACTGTTCCCAATACTTATGGTTCTTGGGATTGTTATGTA
>JAEOUJ010000288.1 GCA_016839405.1 Candidatus Gerdarchaeota archaeon
GACAACAATTAGTTAAATTTACAGAAAAACTTGTAGATGTTCATGCAACAAAAGTTGATAATTATAACATTTTGTTGAAACGTGTAAGAAACAGCCTTGATAGATTTTATCCTTTAAATTGCTTAACAGTTTTTATTACTCCTCTAATACATTCATCAATTAATAAGATTCTAATTGAAGTTGCTAGAAGCAGACGAAATTGTTTCTTTTTAGTGCCATCAATAATTTCATCAGAATGGCGATATATGGAAAATAAGGAGGATGGAGCAAATCTTTTAGTACATCAAAATCTTCTACTTAGGAGGCAATTAGAATTAACGAATGTTGCGCATCAAGGATTTATGCTTTTTGAGTGGGATGTAGAAATACCATTCAGTGTTTTTATGAGTAAACTAAAACAAATTTCAAACAGAAGAGGGAGAAGGTAATGGATAAAGAAGAAATAAAACAAGAAAAAATTGAAGAAGAAATCGAGTATACAATCGATAGTAAAAGAGTTAAAAGAGTTAAAGTCTCAGAGGTAAATTTTGCAGATGAATTTGATAAAAAAATCCGTAATATGCAAATTATCTCACTTACAATGGTGCTGATAATTACTATAATTTCACCATTAAGGTTATTTGATTCACGAACTATAATCGATCTAGTTATTGTTGGTTTTGTTATTGCAGGATTAGCACCATCAATTTATACAATTTTTGTTAATAGGAGAGGGCAAAAAATAACATTAGTATTATCGTTAATCATCTACAGCAGTTGGATTTTAGTGCTTTCAACTTTTTATTGGGAAGTAATATTACTAGTTTCAGTTTTAGTTATTTATTACGAAGTTACATCAATGATGCATAAAATACGCATTCTTCTTATTAATGTAAAATCAATTGCAGAAGGAGGAGCATATTATCATTCAAACGTTTATCTTAGTCGATATTTCAAATATCTACTGAAATTTGCAGGATTAATATTAAGCTCTTCATTGGTCCTTGGAGTAATAGGATGGTATCTATTTCAACCATTACAAGGAGACATTTTTTTCTCAATATTCATGATTATTTGTTTAGTGATGGTTGTAATTTTCAGCAGAAGAACTTTAACCCTTGATATGCAAAAACTACTAATTGATGAGAGACGAGAAAAAATAGAAAAGGATTTGGAAAAATCTCATTCTAAATATTCATAAATTAAAAATCCAGCTCTTTTCTAAAATTTCGTATAACTAATGCTAAATTTATATAAAAATCTTCATCGAAACTGTAATCCCCTTTGAATAATCCCCTAAATCTACTGAAAAATCTTTGAATTAAACTTTTATCAGGTTCGTTTTTCTTCATCCAAATATTGATATCAAACATAAAATCAGCTACTTGTTCATCATTTAATAAATTTGAAAGTTGCTTACGATCACTTAGCAGAGATGTTATGTCATCATCTGAATAACCATTTTTTATTTGAAGATAATTTATCATATCTTTTCTGATATTTTCACACATACTATGATTGGTAATTGAAAGTAATTCACCTCTACGAGTAAAATGTTGAAATGTCAATGTCACTCTTGGAAGTGTTTTTCGATAAGATCTTCGATACCAATTTTTATGTTTTCTTGTTTGGGATCCTAGATCTCGAAAAATTATAATGAAAATAAATAAAATACTAATTAGAAAAATAAAAAGCCATGTTTCTTGTAAATAGTAAAGCAATACATCAGGTACCATCTAGTTTTCACCTGTAGAGTCTTCTTTTGTCTTTTTATCAGAGCTTTTAGTTTCTGTTTCTTTTTCTGGTTTTTTAATTTCATCAGTAATCTTTTCATAGAAGTTTTCTGCTTGTTCCGATTTATCCGATGATATTTCATGTTCACTATACCTTGCTTCCTCATATAGATCAGTTAAATCTACCAATGAATCATCAGAGAAAGAAAATCGATCTTTTGCTTTAATCCCAAATTCACTAGGAGTCATACTTCTCTCAGATTTAGCACCATAATCAATTAAATCATATGAAGTTTTATGATAGGCTCTAATAACTCGAAGCCTATAATCCGATGTAGAAGCAGATGGAATATAACGTTTATCTTGATCAATAATTGATTCATGAAATTCATCATCTCTTCGTTTAAAGAAATCTATTGCTACAAAAACAATTGCTGCCAAAATAAATGATCCTGCAACAACCATCAAAACTATTGAAATAATACTTTTAGGAATTCCAATGAAAGGTTGGCTTGCTCCAGGGGATGAAGGATTTGGAGAAGTTGGATTTGGTGTCGTTGGTGTTCCTGGAAAAGTTGTTCCAGGATCAGTTCCAGTTGGAATTTCAGTTGTTGGATTTGTTGGATCAATAATATCTGGTCCAATTTCTGGAATATTCTCACGCAAATAATTAACCAAATAACCATATCCCATACCAATAACTATTGCAATAATAAGTGGTACAATGTAACGTGTCCAATTTTCTTGCGCAAAAAAGAGTCTAAATAAATAGAAAACGATAATTGAACCCAATGCAACAAAAGGTAAGTATAATGATATTATAGTAAATATGTTGTCTGTTTGAACATTTGGGAGACCGCTAAAAAAATCAAACCAACTATTATTTGCTTGTAAATCATCAACCATGATCCAATTTAACGTATGTATATTGCTCCAATCTAAAAACAACACTTCTGATTCAGTAATTGTATCATCTATAGCTTGTAATTTGAGTACATCATCAATGAAGATATTGAATGTATTATTTTCAAATCGAATAATTTTTACACGATAATTTGTGCTTTCTTCAGGTGCAAAATATGTTGAATTAATTATTTCTGCAGATGTCGATCCAGTTAATCGTTTTAAAGATAAATCTTGACCCACTTGAAACTCCAACATATAACCTTGTTTGGGGTGTTGAGAATAATTACCATCCAAATCTGATCCAATGAAAATTATCGAAGCTGAACCCGATCCAAAATATCTAACATTCCATTCCCAAATACCATAAACAACCAAACTTGGATGATAAGCCCAATTCAGCTGATAATGCCTTGCTTTCATAGAATTATCTTCGCCTGTAAAAACTCCTTGAACAACAGTCCAATTGGATATATCATTTTGGAAAAGTGATCTTGTTGAAAAAACAATTGTTACAACAGAAACAATAAGAAAGATAGTAATAGTAAGATTTCGTTTATTAATTCTACCTTTGAGAAGTTTTTTTCCTTTTTTTTGGACATCATTCTCTAAGGTATCACTTGACATAGAAAACACCATTTGCTATACTTATTATATATGAAATAAGAGGTATTTATTCTTTTCAAAAGATTGGAAAATAATTTTACTGTTATTAATTAAAAAATGGGAAAAAACAAGCTAGAATTATAGCATTTGGCAATTTATTTGCCTGATTAATTTTTAGAATAAAATGTTGATTTGTAACAGCTTTTACTTTAGCTATAGTTTGATTCGCTTGTTTAAGGTAGAATAGATTTTTATGTTTTGTACATTTGAATGAATCATTTGGTTGTTTTTCTTGTTTCCATATTAAATTTCCTTTTTGGTCCATTCTTAAGTAACTATTTAGATTGAGATCTTTTGTTTTGATTGAAAAAAGGATGCTTTCACCTATAACTCGAGAAGTTAGATTAATTTCCTGAGTTTCAAAAAATAGGGTAGTGGAATTATTGGATTTTGTAATAATTTTCCCAACAATTTCACTATCATTATTTTCTACTCGTGAAATTACCCATTGATTTCCAATTGAAATTATTTTGTAATTCACATAAATCACGGCAATGGAGGAGTTATTTCATAATCCTTTTCCCATTCAACTTCAAATTTATACGTGATTATGAGTTCTTCATCAGCCTTCAATTTAAGTTCCCATGTATGTATTCCAAGATTATCTTTTGTTGGTGAGATTGATGCTTCAAAATCTTTAATTTTAATTCTCTCTGAACGGGAATATGGTATAACATCCTTTATAGTCATAGTTGAACTTTCTTTTCGATAGTTCTTTATTTTCAATTCATAATCATATGCTATTGCTCGTTTACCTTTAGTCAAACCTGATTTAACCTTAACACGCTCAATAAGCTTCTTTTTAGCTGTTATCTTCAATTCTTCACGTGCGCCAAGTTTGAAATCCTCTTTGGGAGCAATTGTTTCAATGTAGGTCTCACCAATAAATTCTCCATCAGAATAAACTTTAGCATTTCCTGCAAGAATAACTGCATCACCATTAGTTATTTTATCTTGAGCAATGACACCTAAAGCATCAATAGCTGACCAATAAAATTCTTTCTCGGTCTTTAATTCATGAGTTGTCAAGGTTACTGGATGACTATTTCCATCCGAAGGAATAGACCATTTTCCAGGAATTTCAAAACTTTGAACACCAGCTGAGCTTTCCTTTAATTCAGCTTCTGGTTCATACATTGGTTCTTCTGGTAGAGCTTCCATTTCTTCTTTGTCATAATCCATAGCAATACTTGCTGGAGCAGCTGGAGCCATTTTCTTCATTTTTGCTCCATATGCTTTAGATGGTTTTGGTGGAGGAGCAATGTATGGATCATATACATCAATATAAAATGGATTTGGATCAATTACACGAATTGGTTTAAAGACAGCAGTAGAAATTTCAAGCAAAACATTAGACCAATCTTCTAATGTTCTATTTACCACATTAGCCATACCTTTTAAAATTGCTTTATCTGCCTTCAAGTCAACATCATAACTAGGTTCCCAACTAACACCTGAAGTTTGGTAAGATAATTCAAAAATAAAAATACCTGCTTGTGCAGCAGTAACTGAAATAGTAATTTCATAAGTTTGTTCTACTTGGGATCTATTACGATATTCATTGATCTTTGCTTGTAAAGTAGCTAATTTCTTATTAAGAGCTTCAATTTCATCTGCTAGTTGTTGGGATTCCTTTAAGTAGCTAGTGTTCTTTTTTGCTTCATAATCAATAAACTCTGAAAGAGTTGTTAATTTCGCCTCACCAGAAGCAAACCATTGAGGAAATTCGACAGAAAATTTCTCACTCACATTTTTTAATCTTTGATTTTGCATATTAGTAAATTCTAATTTTTTATTAAGCAACTGTAGATCCTTGATGAGTTTCTCTTCTTCTTGTATCAATTGGTTTAAAGCTTCATGAGCAACTTCTTCATGATAAACAGCTTCAACATCTATAGCTCCAAGGGATCCTTTACCCTTTCCAGAAACGCGCACACTATCTTTTCGTAATTTTTTTGTCAAATTTTGTATGCAAACTTGCTGAGTTCCTTTTTTAAGTTCAGCTTGACCTGTACGGTATATTCTTGCACCATCTAAATAAACTACAACTTTATCTATAGTTGTTTCCAAAACAGTAGGCTTTTTTGTAGACATGAATTTAACCTTCTTTATTAATGTTTCAAGTTTATGCGCTTTCATTCAAAAAATCTTTCTATATTCACATCCGAATGAAGATAAGAGTTAAAAAACAATATGTAGGTTATATTAACCTACAACTTTCATTTATCTGAATTCCAAGTGGTGAAAAAATAATCAAACCCATAGAGAAAAAATATCTAATAATATCCATTTCCGGATTTATCATTATTCTCATCACTTTAACGGGTGGATTAATTTTCGGGCCATTTAATCATATTCTACCTGAATCTATTCGAAAGAAACTAGGTTATACATTGGACTCAGGAACAGAAATTACTGTAAGATTAGTTATAGATTACAATGATGAACTTGAAACCTTTAATGAAACCATTTTCTTTATGGAAAATCAAACAGCTACAGCTTATTCTATTTTGGAATTAACGAATTTAACTATAAAATTTACTACTTATCAAGATGATATTTTTGTAGAAGGTATAAATGGGATAGAACAAAACACTACACATTATTGGTGGTATTTAGTTGATGGAATAGATGGAGGTATTGCTTCAAATAGATTCGATTTACGTTTAAATAATGTTAAGGTTGTTACATGGACATTTAGAACTGCACAGGATTGAAATAAAAATGGTTTTTTATGGAAAAAATAAGATAAAAATTGGATTTATTGTAATTACAATAGTGATTTTAATTTCATTAAATTTGAATGAGATGAATGTTTTGGGAAGTTTTCCAGGTGAATTTTATGAAGGTGAAAATTTTACATGGAAAATTGATTCTATAAATGAAGGAAATAATATGTGGTATAATGTTTCTAATTTTAATTTCATAGCAAATTGGTATGCTAATATTAGTGATGAAATTAGTTTCTCTATTGAAGGACTTACCACTTTAGATAATGAGGATTTTCTTATCGGAGACTTAGTAATTGGTAATTTATCTATTAAAACAAATAACAAGGATATTGCCTATAATTTAGCCATATCTGCTTACCCTTGGCATGGAGGTTTACTATCATTGGAACCAAATTGGGTTGGTTTAGAGTCGATAACACCATTCAATGAGTCTGAAAGTGAAATTACTTATGATCAAAAAATACCTGTCTTAGGTCAATTAATAAATTCAGTTAAAATTAGTTATGAGGACGCCTTTCAAGAAACTATTCTATATTATGATTCAATAACTGGAATTCTATTATTAGCTAATACAACCAGTGGTTCTTTTAATCTTGATTTACACTTAACTTATTCCTCAATGCCTCTACCAACGGTTACTGAAGGGTTATCATTTCATGGTTTAATTCCATTAATAATTGGTTTAGGAGCTATGGTTATTCTAATTAGAATGCAGAGAAAAGCAAAATGGATATGATATAGCTTGGCAGAAAGTAGGGCAAAAATATCAAATAATGAAATTGATGATTCAACAGATTTATCATTAAATGAATCTACAGAAATTAGTGATACACAAAATATACAAGAATTAAAAGAATACACACCAAAAACATCATCATTAAAAATAGCTCTATTGGCTGTTTTTACTGCTTTAGGTGTTGCATTGTCAACTATGTTCATCTATTTTCCAAATATTGAATTAATGACTTTAACATTATTTATTGGAGGAATTATTTTAGGACCATTATATGGTTCATTTTTAGCAATATTTTCAGCCACACTTTATGAATTAATAGCAACTATAATAATTGGACCAGGATATGTGATTTTTCCATTTAAAGTAATTGCTTTTTTGATAATAGTTTTAGCTGGTGCAGCGATCAGAAAAAAAATTCCCGAAAAACCAAAGGCTATTTGGTGGTTTACCTTTGGTGTAATTGGAGGTTTATTAACTATTTTTTACGATCTTATAACTAATATTGGGTGGATTATTTTATCAGATAATTTCAACTTTATTGGATACATTAGTGCAATAGTAATTGGATTGCCAATAACTGCTTCAAGGGTAGCAACAAATACGGTTCTCTTTTTATTTGTACCTGAAATTTATAATCGAAGCATTAAGCAATTGATGCCAACATAATGAAATATTACTATAAATTATGAAAAGTAAACACATCGTATTATTTTTAAAGATACAATTAATAATAGAGAATATAATTTAGTTCCAAATATGTTCCAATTTTGAACCGATATGGAAAACTAATTAAAACGATAAAAATTGTTTAATAGTAAAACACGAAACTAACATGGCGGAATGCGTTTCGGAGATAGAAGAAATGAGTGAAACAATCATTGAAGAAGAAATGCGCCCACCAGAAGAAGAAGGCGTTCTCTTAGATGTTCGAGGAATTAGAACCTATTTCTTTACAGAAGAAGGTATAGTTAAAGCAATTGAAAATGTTAGCTATAAAATATATGAAGCTAAAACCCTCGGCATTGTGGGTGAATCTGGTTGTGGTAAATCAGTTAGTGCACTTTCAGTAATGGGTATTGTACCTGATCCACCGGGTAAAATCTTAGAAGGTGAAGTATGGTTTAGAGGAGAAAACCTGCGTAAGAAATCGGATGCAGAAATGCGAACCATTAGAGGTAATAAAATGGCTATGATATTCCAAGATCCTATGACTTCATTGAATCCTGTCTTAACAGTAGGGGACCAAATCATGGAAGCTATTAGATTACATCAGGAAGTTGATCTTCAAACTGCCCGAGAAAACGCAATTAAGATTATGGATCTTGTAGGTATACCTAGTGCTGTTGACAGAATTGATGATTATCCATTTATGTTTTCAGGAGGTATGAGACAACGAGTTATGATTGCTATGTCTCTTTCATGTAATCCTGAATTGCTTATTGCTGATGAACCAACCACAGCTTTAGATGTAACAATTCAAGCACAAATTTTGAATATTTTAAAAGCTATTCGTAACGAATTCAATATGTCTATTATGTTAATTACTCACGATCTTGGAGTAATTGCAGAATTAACTGATTATGTTACTGTAATGTATGCAGGTTATATCGTTGAATATGCTTCATCAATTGAATTATTTAAGAATCCAATGCATCCTTATAGCATTGCATTACTAGGAGCTATTCCAAAACCAGAAACTAGAAAAGATGATGATCTTACAATTATTCCTGGATCAATACCAAACTTAATCACACCTCCATCAGGATGTCGATTCCACCCACGATGTTCACATACAATGGAAATGTGTAAGACAGAAGTACCTCAATTGCGCCAAGTAGCACCTCAACATACTGTAAGATGTCACTTATTCAATAAATACCCAGTATCAGAAGTAGACATATATACAGATAAAATGAGAGAATTATATAGAGATGATCAATTAGCGGAACTAAAGAAGAAAAGACGTTATAGAAAAGCTATTGAAAGAGATGAAATATAAATAAAAAGAAATTAACAAGCAATTGTGTTTGTTATTTTCTCATTTCTTCTATTTTTGTTTGTTTTTTATTTTTAGTGTTTTTAAGTAAAAGGGAAAGAGTTAAGAAAGAATTCAAACTAAAATATTGAAAAAGTACATAGGTGCGGGAAGAACCTTAAAAGATGGTTATAGGATATGGCTAAATCCGAGGAAGTGCCGAGAGTAAATGTTCATGAATGTTGTGGATGTGGACTTTGTACTATTAGGCTGCCAGATGTTTTTCGGCTTACTCCTGAAAATAAATCTGAAGCATATGCTCCAGATAAAGCAGATCGAAAGGATATTCAAGCAGTAATAGACGAATGTCCTGTTATGTGCATTCATTGGTTTAAACAATAACTAACTTAAGTAGAGAAGAGATTTTAGGCGCGCAAAGCTAATGAAATAAGTATTTTACGATCATTTAACCTGTTCGTAGAATAATATGATAACCAAATTTTGTCTTAACTATACCTGATAGTTCTCCAACATTTAAATCATAGGCTGCTTTTTCAAATTCCCTTACCATTTGACCACGACCAAAGGTTCCTAAATCACCACCTTTCTTTTTGGAGGGGCAAATTGAATTTTCTTTTGCCAATTTTTTAAACAAATTTGGCAATTGATTTGCACTTACAGATTTTAATTGGTTATGTAATTGTTCAGCTTTACTATGTTTTTCAACTAGTATATGAGATGTTCTTATTTTACTCAAGAAAAATCACCTAAATATTTATGTTATGAATTTTTTCTTTGATTCGAATCATTCAATAAATAGTGATTTAATAATTTAATGATAGCTAGTTAGTAAAATAATAGAAATAATAAATTAAACTATTAATTAATAATAAATTCACAAAATTAATGCCAATATTCATTTGCAAAAAGAAGAAATATAAGCTGATTGAGATGAAGTCTGAATTTGTTGATCTTGCCCATGGTGCTGGTGGGACCAAAATGGATGAACTCCTAGAAGTCATTATGAAAGACATCACTTTAAGAAAAATTGGCGATGGTATAGGTTTAGATGAAAAGGATGATGGTGCCACTTTTAAAGTTAATAATAAAAGAATAGTTACCTCAATAGATGGACATACTGTTCATCCAATTTTTTTCCCAGGGGGTGATTTAGGGCAACTAGCTATTACAGGTACTATTAATGACATAGCTGTAATGGGAGGAAAACCAATCGCTATTTTATCTAGCTTGATAATAGAAGAAGGATTTCCAATTGAAAACTTGAAGAAAATTGTTAATTCTATAGCAAAAACTGCAGAAGAAAATAATGTAGCAATAATAGCTGGAGATACTAAGGTCATGCCTCGTGGGACTTTAGATGAAATGATAATAGTGACAGCTGGCATAGGCATAATTGAAGATGAAAACTTAGATATACGCGATTCTAATCTTTCCGCAGGAGATAAACTCATAATATCAGGAACTGTTGGAGACCATGGGATTTCTTTAATGGCAGGTAGAGAAGGAATTTCTTTTGAAACAGAGTTAGTTTCAGATGTTACATCAGTTTATGACATAGTTCAAGCAGCATTAGAAATTGGTGGAGTTGTAGCAATGAAAGATCCGACTCGAGGAGGATTAGCTGCCGCTTTAAATGAATTTTCAGAAAAATCAAAAGTTAGTTTGTGGTTAGAAGATGAAAAGATTCCTATAGCGCCTGCAGTGAATGCTGCAAGTGAAATGTTAGGATTAGAGCCATTGGGAGTAACTTGTGAAGGTCGTGTGTTGATAGGTGTGAAAGCAAACAAAGCTGAGGATGTATTAAAAGCTATTAAAAAATTGCCAAATGGAAAAAATGCTGCAATAATAGGAGAAGTCAAAAATGAGCGACCTGGTTATGTTTTCTCAAAAACCATAATTGGTGGGCATAGAATAATTGAGAAACCAATTGGAGAGCAAATACCTAGAGTTTGTTAAAAACAAAATTAAATTTGGACACTAAATTAATTAGTAAGGAAAACAATGTAAAAAAGAACGAAAGATTCAAAGAACAGTCTTTTCAAATAATTAAATTGTGATTAATCTAAAACAAAATTGATAGGATTACTAATCAATTAAAACGAAGGAGAAAGAAGAATCTTGAAAGTTAAAGATATAATGACTGTCAATCCAGTATGTGCAAAAGTACCTGGAACAAGAGATGAGCTATTCGAGCTAATTAGAAAATATGATATTACAAGTTTCCCTGTAATAAAGGACGAAACAACTGAATTAGTTGGAATAATTACAGAAACAGATATTGTTAACAAACCATCAGAAACGCAACTTGCTTTATTAATGACAAAAAATCCTATGACAGTATCATCAAAAGATGAAATCTCTAATGCAGTCAAGATTCTAGCTGAAAATAATTTTAGACAACTACCTGTTGTTGATAAAAGTAAATTGGTAGGATTAATTACAATTGGTGATATTATATCTAAAGTTATTTCTATAATTCCATCACAAAAAACAATAAGCGAATATATGACTAGTAGTGTACTAAGTATATGGCAGGAAACACCTTTGCCAGTTAGTCAAAAAATTATGGAATTCGCTGATGCAGAAGCAGCTATTGTATTTGATAACAATGCGAAGATGGTTGGCATAGTTACAATGGTGGATTTTGTTAAATTCTATGAAGCAATTAGTAGTGAAAAAAGAGACGAAATGAGTTCCGGAGAAGGCAAAGAAGGAAGCTGGGATGCAGTTTCAACAATAATTGTTCACACAAAAGATTTAGTTCTACCGAATATATCTGTAGGAGAAATCATGACAAAAGATGTAATCACCACTTTTAGCAAGGCACTAATTAGTGAAGTAGCAAAGAAGATGCATAGAATGAAGCTCTATCAAATGCCAGTAGTAGATGCAAAAGGAAATGTCATAGGAATAATCCGTGATTTTGATTTACTTGATGCTTATGCTGCGATAGAATAAATCATTTTAAAAATATTCTAAAATGGTTCAAATGAAATCTCGAATATTCCAAATTTTTGGAAATTTTATGATACTTGCATGATTTTTATAAGAAAATATGTATTTTTGATTTAAAAAGATAGAAAGATTAAAAAAATCACTGATAATTTGTTTAATACCTAAAATACATAGACGAACAAGAAGAACAAAGGAGAACAAATACGATGTCAAAGAAAAAGGATGAATCAAACGTAGTATTCATAGGTTCTAAGCCAGTCATGAGTTACGTACTCGCTTGTATTACTCAACTTAACGAAGGTAATCAAGATTTGATCCTTAAAGCTCGTGGTAGAGCCATTAGTCGTGCTGTTGATACTGCTGAAATTATTCGTAATCGATTTGTCACTGATGCTGTTATTAAAAAGATTGAAATTAGCACAGAACAAATTGAACGAAGTGAAGGTGGTACAGCAAACGTCTCTGCTATAGAGATTACTATTGCGAAAAAAGGCAAGTAATCACTATTATCATTATAATGTAACTACGAGTTTTATTTTCTTTCTTTTTTTACATTTTTTATTATTCAATAAAATCTGAGACTCTGCCAATTAATAGAGGAACTAATAATTCATCTTTACTTAGGGACCCATGAGTTGCATTTAAACCCAAACCATATGTTGAATCATATTCCCCTGAATGACCAAAGAACATAGAAGCCTTGTCCCCTAGAATGACTTGTATATCACCCAATCGTTCCACAATTTTTGGAGTATTGGCTCCTTTCCCCATTAGTTTTGGATAATCTTTTGGTGTTAATACAATTCCTTTCTCATTGATTTTATTAGTAAACCAATCAACAACCTCTTCTTGTTTATTTTCCTTGGCATAAAGATGTATTACCCTACCACTTCTTCCTCTTGTTCTTATTAAATTATTTAACTCCTCTTCTTCTTCTGGTGAAACAATTATTTTATTTTCGCTTGTTATATTTTCTTGCCCATGATCTGCTGTAATTACAATAGCTGTCTCGGTAGCAATTTTTGGTGTTAATTGCTTAAGCATCCAAAATAATGATTGTTCTATTGTTTTTAATTCCTGTTTTAAAACAGGACTATCATTAGTATACCTGTGTTGAATATGATCAATAGAACCAATATACAAATCAATTAACCTGTTTTTCCCATCATTTGTTTCTAAAATTCTTTGTGCAGCAGCAAAACAATCAACATTACTTGAATAACCTATTGAATCTTGTTTTTCATAGACAAGATATGACAGTCCACTATTTGTAATATGATTTTCTATCAAACTATGATAATGTAAATTTTGATCATCTTTATGAGGTAAATCTGTCCAGACCCAATGTTTCACATTCACTCCAGCATATGGCAAACTTATCAAGCTGTTTTTTGACCTTAAAGTAAGTGTATCGACTATATTATCTATCTCAGGGACATTTATTTTATGACCAACAATCCCATGATTAATTGGCATTTCCCCATACTTCAATGTTGTAATACATGTGCTCGTTATGGTCGGATAAACAGACGAAATGACCAAACCGTATTTTTCAAATTTCTCTTTTAAGAGAGTTGAAAATTTCTTAAATTGATAATACCCTAATGCGTCTATAGTTACAAATAAAATATTTTTAATTTTATTTTCAGATAATTCTTTCCAATTTTCCTTGTTATCAATTTCCTGGCTAAATGTTTGTGTTTTCTGAAATTTATAATTAAATAATCTTAACATTGTTGGCATGATTTTAGAGATGTTGATATCCAAATCTGGATAAAAAAGATCTTTTCTCCCTTGTATAGGTCTTAATGAAATTTCATTGTTAGGCAACTATAACACAACTTCCCTTTTTTTATATTCAATATATAACTAATTTTAGAAGTTTTCTAATAGAATTATTTCTGAGTATTATTATAGCAAATCATTAATAATAACAAATATGTTATCAATTAATTATGTTCAAAAAAATTTACGATTCAATATCAAAAGAATTTTCGGGCACTAATACTAAAGAGCTTGTTGGAGGGATAGCTAATTTCCATCGAATTCAATCATCTCCCGGCTTTAGAGATGCTGCAAAATATTGTTCACAAAAAGCAAAAGATTATGGTCTTTCACAAGTGAAAATTTTAACTTATCCTGCTACTGGGAATAATTCCTATTGGGGCTGTCCTGTTCCTAAAGAATGGTCAATTAAAGATGCTACTTTGAAGCTTATCGAACCCAAAGAAAATGAACAATATCTTTGTCGCTTTTTCGAAAATCCATGTTCAATCATTCAAAGATCTAGAGGAACTTCTAATGATGGAATTATTGGTGAGGTAGTAATTTTACCAAAAGAGCTTGAAGAAGATGAAATGAAGAATTATGATTTAAAAGATAAATTCGTTTTAACAGATGATTCAAATTTAAAGAAATTACGTTTACTTGCTATCAATAGATTTGGTGCTGCAGGAATTATTTATGATCTAGTAACTGAATTGAAGCCTTTTAGAACTAGAGAAAATTTCCCTACAGCAAGAAGATACACTTCTTTTTGGTATGGTACACAAGGTGATGAAGGTGATGCTTTAGGATTCGTTTTATCAGCTGAGCAAGGGAATTCTCTTAGAAAATTAATAAAAAAGACCGAAAAAGAAAATGAGAAATTAAAGGAAAAAAATGAACCTCTAAAAAAAGTAAAAGTTCATGCTAAAATTGATGCTAATTTCTATGATGGTGAAATGGAAGTAGTGGAATTTTTCATACCTGGTAAAGAAAAAGGAAAGGAAGTTATAGCTGTTGCCCATTTATGTCATCCAAAACCAGGAGCTATTGATAATGCTTCAGGATGTGGCACTATACTGGAGGTGGCTAGAACATTATCCAATTTAATTAAAAATGGGGAATTAGAACAACCAAAGAGAGGAATTCGTTTTCTACTTGTAGCAGAATATACAGGTTCATATTGTTATCTTGCTACTCATGAAGACAAAATTGAAAATTTTGTTGCAGGGATAAATCTGGATATGGTAGGTGCCGATCAAACAATCGGTGGTGGTAGAACATTAATTATGGAACGTACCCATGATTCTTATCCTTCATATGTTAATGATGTTTTAAGTGCGATCTTACATGAAGCAAGTAAAGAAGTAATAAATTTCACTAATACTGGTGCTATTGCGACTTTCAAATATGCTAACGATCAACCTTTCTCTGGCGGTTCAGATCATGCTGTATTTGGATACCATGATGTAGGCATTGGAACACCAATGTTTATCCAATGGCCTGATCGATATTATCATACAGGTGAGGATACATTAGAAAAAGTATCCCCAGAAATGCTGAAATTAGTTGGTTTACTTGCTGCTACATATTGTTATTTTATTGCCAATGCTGATATGCCTGATCTCTTTTGGATTGCTCATGAAGTTGGAACAAAAGGAAGAGAAAGATTAATACAATTTAGTAGAGATTTCGTAAATAGTTTAACACAGAAAATCCAAAAAACAGAAAATAAAGATGATAAAGAACATCTTATTTACAATCATCAAAAAAGAATTGATGGATTATATAAATTTAAAATTGGAGTGGAAAATCAAACATTAAATTCTCTATTAAAACTTACATCTAATGATGTGCAAAAGGAAAAATTAATGGATTTCATAAAAGAAGAACAAGAATTATTGCATTCTTTATTTGAAAAAGAATTAAAACATGTTAACAAGATTATAGAGAATTTATGTTTGGAATTAAATATCAAATCAAAAGCACCTAAGAAAATGAAAGATGAAAAAGCTCTAGTTGAAGAAAATTTAATTCCGGAAAAAATATACCGAGGACCTATAACAAGTCTTGCACGCATGAATCTTAACTATGAAGAGATAAGAGAAAATGAAAAAATTTTGAAAGATAACAAAGAATTAGCTCCTGTATTTTCTGAAGCGATTTTTTGGATTAATGGAAAAAGAACAATCAAAGAAATTGCTGAATTGGTGGAAAATCTCACTGGAAAAATGAGCATTCCACTCTTAATTAAGTTAATGAAAATTTATGAAAAAGAAAATCTAATTAAATTGAAAAAAATCTCAAATTAAGAAAAAAAGAATTAAGTGAAATTGTGAAATCACGATGTAAGTCGTACACCACAATTTTCACAGAATTTATCATCCGCTTCAATTGGATGATGACATTCTGGACACTTATTGGTAGAATTTTCTTCAGTTTCTTCTTCTTCTGTACTCTTAAAAGGAGCTGGTGGATAACGCGTTCCTTTTGGAGCTTCAATTTTTCGAGAAATAGCATCTAAACGTATACTCTTTTCTTTATCATCTTTATAGATCATTTCAGCCCAATAAACAGGATAAAGAATGATTTTTTTATCAGTTATTGTAACTTTTTCAAATAAAACACGTTGAACATTTTCCGGCTTTTGTGAATATTCTTCAATTTTATCTGTTGTGAATTTATCAATTTTAAGATAATCTTTTGGGATCATTGATGCTTCTGTTTCTAGAAATTGTTCATTAACTTCACTAAATTCAGCCTCTTGTAGTGAATCGGGATTTATTGATAGCCCTTTATAATTACTAGCTTCTGTAATTTCCTTTGTTATATGAATATGCTCAATACCGGTCAATTGGATTTCAGCAACAGATTTTGTTTCCTTTTTATCAAATTTTGATCGAAGATTGTCGAAGAAACCACTCTTCTTCTTTGCCTTAATCTCAACTTCTGTTTCTGTTTCCTCAACTTCAGGTACGATGATTTCTTCACCTAAAATAAATACAGAAACTGCATCATCAATCAAATCGATATCATAAGTTCTTTCAGTAAGATAGCGTAATTCATATTGTCCGCCAAGAACTAAGTAAGGTTCATAACTTTTAACAATATTTTTTATTTTAATTTCTTCATCTTTTGGTCGTCTAAAAAAACCCTTGAAAACATCGGTTTTTTCTTTATTGAAGATATTTTCTGCTTCTAAATCAGATATAACTGATTTAGCAACAATAATTTTAACGTTGGGTATTTCATCAATTCTTGCTGCACTTGGAGCATCTAATTGATAATCATATTCAAATTCTTCTTCACTCAATTTAATAACCTCATAAATTATCTGTATATGACAGTTTATTCATTCCAGTTGAAAAAGATAACTGATTAAAGATTATGAAAATTAACAATTACTTTTCTTGAAAATCAGGCAAATTGCTTTTTAATTTAGCAATAATGTCATTTCGATTATATTTTGGTTTTGGTCCAGAGTTAGCTATTTTGAATGATGCTGTTGATGCAGCAATCAAACCAGAATAATAACAATCCTTAGTTTTAAGGTATTCCAAAAGAAAAGCAGTAATAAAAGTATCACCTGCACCAGTTTCATCAACAACTTTTGTTGGAATGGCAGGAATTTCAAATTGTTGTTTGTCTTTGAAAATAATTGCTCCTTTATGGGCTCGAGTTATAACAAGTATATGTAAGTTCGTTTCTAGTATTTGGTCTATTGCTTCATCTAATTGCTTTGTATTAGTCATGTTTTTTAATTCAGTATCATCGACTTTTAAAAGATCTAAATAATCAAAATAATGGGCATAGCCATTCCACGGTTTATGTATTATTTTCTTACTTGATTCTTTTGTACCTCTAATAAATCCTTGACCATCTAATGAAACAAAAGGAAATATTTCTCTAACTTTAGAGATCAAATCAAGATCGATTTCATTAAAAACTGGTCCAAGATGAATACATGGTACATTATAATAGCTCTCTGGTATATCATTAAATGTGATTTTTTCAGAAACTGAGAGAATTTTTTGTGTCCGTTGTCCCTTTGAATTATATTTGTTTTCAAACCTCATTGAAGATTTACCACTAATTTGGAAACCATTAAGATCAGCACCAAAATTATGAATTAATTTTAAATTTTTCAAATGAAAATCTGTGCCTACTTTTGAAACAATACCAATTTGTTCTCCTAGAGCTTTAGCTACTGAAGCAGCATAAATTGGCACACCACCAATATATTGTTTTTGTTCATGAATAGGATTAATGATAAAATCCTCAGTTATACTACCTAAAACCACTAATTTCAGCATTGTTCAAGTAATAATAGATTAATTATTCAAAAATAATTCGAATCAATATTACTATTTCATTTCTATCTGATTAAAAAGCAATATAAATTCATTATACAAAATTAGTATAATGAAAAATTAAGTGGGAAATTAAAAATTGTTTATACCAAGAAAACTCTTTGAAGAAGAAGAAATACCAAAAAATCCAATAACTCCCAAGATTGAAAATCAAGAAGCTATTAAAGCAAGAAAGGAATTGAATCGCCTTCTTAATCGTGAAGACATTATTTCTAATGCATTGCCATCAAAAGAAGAAGAACCATTAATAATATTAATACATGGTTATGGGTCATCAAAATGGCTTTGGATTGAACCCTATTTTGGTACAATGGGGTGGTTAAGGAATTATCACCAAGATCCAAAACCAAGAAATTATGGGTGGCATTCAAAACCACCACCAGCACATATGTATGTGCCTTTTTCTATGAGTATTTCACCTCTAATTTTTCCTGATGGATTATTTAATCGATTAATGCGAAGAGGATATGAAGTTTTAACCTATACTCAAATAGATCCATTTGGTGAAATTGATACATCTGCAAAGGAAATTGAATTAATATTAAATGGAATTAAGAAAA
>JAEOUJ010000289.1 GCA_016839405.1 Candidatus Gerdarchaeota archaeon
ACTATTCTACTGGTTATTTTTTCTCTAGTTTCAACATAATGAATTTTATAATTCTCATTTAATTCTTTTACAACTTTTTCCCATCTTGGAAATATAGTTAAAAATCCTGGAATAAATAATATTTCAATATCTTCTAAAGGTTGTTTTATTTTCTCAAAAGAGAGTACACGAAGTTCAATACCATTTTCTACTTTAATATAATGTTCTTTTCCGCTTTGCTCAAAATCAGTTTTTTCTAAACTCATTTTTTTGGCTTTTTTTCTCATTTTCCACACCCAATAATCTCCAAGTAAAAATGAAATAATATGATATTAAATGTTATTTTACAATAAGTATTTTAAATTTATTTGGAATAACTAATATTAGAAATATTGAACATTGATTTTTGAAATTGTTTTTAATTCACAATTGAAAGCTAATTGATATATTTTTATAATTTATATAACAGCTTACTATAATTCTTAGAATCTAAATAAAATTCTATAATACAATATAAAATAAATCTAACCTGATAACAAAAATTAAACCGGATGTAATATTTCACTATGCCTCTATCTGAACTTAGTTTTAAAATCATTGGTTTGGATTGTGCTAGTTGTGGGAAAAATTTGGAAAATAAATTACTAGCTATAGAAGGCATAAATGATGTTAGAATTAATATTGCTTATAAAAAAATCTACTTGAAATTTACCGATGCTATAACAGAGGAAGAAATAATACAACAAATAGAAAAATCAGGATATTCCGTTTATCTTGAAATCGATTCTATGGTTAGTAGGAAATCAGAAACTATTTTTAAGCTTCTTATTAAAAAAAAGGAATTTTATACTCTAATTGTTTCTATAACTTTATTCATTATTGGAATTCTTTTGGAATTTTTAAGCAATTTTTATATTTCTTCCTTAATTGTGTTAATTTTCAGTTCAATTATTGGTGGTGTGTTTATATTTCGCAAAGCTTTTTATTCGCTTCGAAATTTGAATCTTGATATTAATTTTCTAATGACTTTAGCAGCTATATCTGCTATTGTTATTGATATTGTTACAGATGGAAATGAAGCTATAGAAGCAGCTAGTATAGTTATTCTATTTTCAATTGCTGAACTAATAGAGAGCTTAACTATAGAACGCTCAAAACGCTCAATAGAACAACTAATATCCTTTGCACCTATTGAAGCTACTTTGTTAACTAAAAATGGAGAATTAATAGTTCCTGCCAAAGAAGTAAATATAGGGCAAAAAATAATAGTAAAAGCTGGTGATAGGATTCCACTCGATGGTGTTATTCGAAATGGTGAAGCATCAATTAACCAAGCAGCTATTACTGGTGAATCAATGCCAATTCTAAAATCCATTAATGATGAAGTTTATGGAGGAACATTATGTGAAAATGGAACATTAACAATTGAGGTAACAAAAACCTATGATAAAATATTCATACGAAAAATCGTTGAACTTGTAGAAAGTTCAGATCAAAGAGCTCCAATTGAGCGATTTGTTGATGTTTTCGCAAAATATTATACTCCCATTATGTTATTTATAGCAATTTTAACTTTAATTTTACCACCTCTCATTACAAATGGTTCATTTAGAGATTGGGGGTATATTGCTTTAGTTATAATTGTAATCTCTTGTCCATGTGCAGTTGTTTTATCTACTCCTATAACAATTGTTTCTGCAATTAATAAATCAGCAAATAATGGTGTTCTTATTAAGGGAGGTACATTCATTGAAACTCTAAGTAAAACCAAGGTATTTGCTTTTGATAAAACAGGGACATTAACTATAGGTCATCCTGAAGTAGTAGATATTATACCGAAAATTGGTTTTTCAGAAAAGAAGTTATTAGAAATAAGTGGTTCATTAGAAAGTGATTCAAAACACCCAATAGCAAAGGCAATTATTGAAGAGGCACATAAACAAAATATCGAATTACTTAAAGTTGACAATCTTTCAACAATTGTTGGTAAAGGCATTGAAGGAATAATCAATGGTGAAAAGTGGTTAGTTGGTAGTTATCGATTAATAACTGATTATAATCTAGAAATTGATGATTCATTAGCTTCAAATATAGCATTATTACAATCAGAACAAAAAACTGTTGTTATTGTTAGCAATAGTAAAAGTGTCTTAGGAATCATAACAGTTCGTGATCAATTAAAACCACATGCAAATGGATTTGTAACTGAGTTAAAACAATTACATATTGAAAAAACTCTTATGCTTACAGGTGATACATCAAAAACTGCAGCTGTAATGGCTGAAGAACTTGGTATAGATGAGTATTATGCTGAACTTATGCCAGATCAAAAGATGGCATTACTTGATCAGCTAGAGAGAGAATATGGTTCAATTGCTATGTTAGGTGATGGCATTAATGATGCTCCTGCACTTGCCCATGCTTCAGTTGGTATTGCTCTTGGAGCATCAGGATCAGATATCGCTATTGAATCTGCTGATGTTGCATTAATGACTGACAGCTTTGAATCATTACATTATTTAATTAGCATCAGTAGAAAAGCTATTCGTATAATTATTCAAAACATAATAATTGCTATTTTAGTAAAAATAGCTTTGTTTGTTTTAGCTTATTTTGGATTAATTTCTTTATGGATGGCTGTTCTTATAGGTGATATGGGTGTTTCTCTTTTTGTTATTTTTAATGCAGTTCTTAGAGTTAAAGGCAAAAAAATGACTCATCAGTATTGCAATGATGACGCATGTCCTATTGATTATTAAAATCTATATAAAAATAATTTATTCAAAAACAAAAAAAGAAAGAAAAGGGGATTAAATTGATAAAAACTTACCAAACTCTCTCCTATCTTTCTGATCTATATCTTCGTGGTTTTCTTTTACGATAACAATCACGACAATAAACTGGTCTAACTCCATCAGGTTTGAATGGCACTTCAGTCTCTATTCCGCAATCACTGCATTTTACTTTGTGCATTTCTCTTGGTGGGCGGTCATCTCTATTTTGAGACATTCTGTTAATCACCATATATTACTAATTAATAGTTTCATAGCAAAGCAAGATAATAGCTAAAATTAGATTGATTTTACATTGATATCTCTTCTCTAAAATTAGTTCTTCTTATTTTGTTCTATATTAACTATTAAATTATAACTGACACAAATGATTTTTAAGTATATCTAATGAATATTCTCCTAATTTTTCTTGTGAATATTTATAAATTCACTAAACTTTACATTTTTCAGATTAAAAATTCCACTTCTTTATTATTTTCATTCTTTTTTCATTAAGGGAATTCATATGCCTTTTATATAAATCAGTTAACCATTGAGGGTAATTTTTAGGGTTTGTTTTATCATAAGCATGTAAAGTTCGAGCATATTTTAAAATGTCTAATAATGTAAAATAACACTCAAGTTGATCTTGCCAATTGTTAGGTAATGATTTTATTGTCGTATAACCTTTAATGTAATTATCTAGTATTTTTTGTCTAAAAATATCTTTTTCATCTCGTATTTCTTCAAGTGCAAAAGCAATATCAGCTATATAGTGATAATATGCTGCATCATCAAAATCTATTACATAATATTGATTTTGATTCCACAGTATATTGTCCAGTTCTAAATCAAAATGAATAAGACCATAGTTTTCATCTATTGGAAAACTATTAATTTCATCCATTAAATTTAATAAAATGTCTTTTAATTGAAAATCACTTTCTGGTAGCCAATTCAATGTTTTTATTATATCATTTGTCCAAGTTCTACGTTTTCTCTTATTATTTGGTTCAAAAGTTTGTGAATATTTGTGAATTAATGCTGTTAATTTTCCCCATTCATTGATTAAATCAATAGGTATATTGTTTAGTTCATAGTGAATTCCTGGACATCTTTGAAAAACAACACCAAAATAGCTTCTATTAGCAGTTTTCAATTCTTCCACTAAATTATCATTTATTGAAGGAATTATCTCTGGAACTGGGAAGGCACTGTTTTTAAGATGAAGCATAAAATCTAATTCAGCTAAAATTTGTTGTTTTGACCTTTCTGTTTCTGGTGCTATTCTTAATATCAACTCTTGCTTATTGTTTTGAAACATATAAATGAAATTCGCACTTGCTCTTCGCATTTTTACTGAATTTTTATTATGAAACCATCTTTCAGCAAAGAAATTACCAATTGTAGGTTCTCCTTTGTCATAAGCTTCAACAACTTCGCTCATTATATCAACATTCATCATTTTCTAAATACTTCCTTTATTTTCCTCGTATATCAAGATCTCTTAATTCTGCTTTAGGTACAATTAGTTGCTGTTGTTTTATCATTTCTTCAATTTCATCTAATGTAAAATCAACTGTTTCTCTCGAAGCATCTTTTCCAGCTATATAATGATAGACCTCTGTAAAATCTGCTTCTAAGTGATATTCTTTTTCAAAATATTCACAGATTGTTTGTATATCTTTTTTTAATACTTCCAAATTTCTGTGTATTCTATCTTCACTTCTATTAGCTAATAAACTCATGTCAATTGCTTGAGGAAAATCAATTATTATTGGTATATTATTTTGTACAAGTATATTATATTCTGAGAAATCACCATGAATAATTCTAGCTTTTTGATACATTATTTTTAATTGTTCAATTATCTCATCAAGCATATCAGCTGGTTCAATCAGAAATGCATTCCTTAGCTGAGGAGCAGGCTCCCATCCTTCTCCAATAAATTGCATTAAAATTATATTGTTGATATTCATAGCAGGTGTTGGAACATTTAAACCAGCTCGAAATGCAACTGACATCAGATAATATTCTCTGTTTGCGTATGATGTTGCTCTTGTGAGAGGATTACCAGTTCTTCTACGTTTTTGCTTATTATGAGATGTTAATTGCAATCTGAATAATTTAACTATTAATGGTGAATTATTTAAATGTGCAATATATATTGATGCTTCTTTTCCTGAATTAACTTCAGCTACTAAATCTGAAATTACATTGAATTTCTTTAATTCATTATTAAGATGTTTGTAGGTAATTTCCTTTGTTGTCATTTGCATAAATGAAGGATCAAATGATCCAACAGTATAATATTTGTTGCCTTCTCTTGTAATTATTTCTTTTTTTGGTCGCTCCGCTACGCGAGCTATACGCGAAGCACCTTTAATTTTAGTTTGAGGATTAGTAATTTCTGCACTTTCGATATCTTCAACTCGCACAATTTCAAATGCATCATCTTTATCAACTGGAATATCTAAATTATCAGATGTTCCAATTACTTCTTTTTGTTTTTTATTTTTATCAATTATTTTTTTTATTTCTGTTATTTTTATACACACTCCAATTGGTGGCAAATTAATGATTGGTTAGAAAATTCCTAAAAGAATTCAATTAGAATTTGAAATGAATAATAAATTCAAAATCATCATCAGTTTTTTTTGATTCAAGTAGAAATTATAATCAACCTAACAAAATTGTTCAATCAAAAATAAGTAAAACATCCTGATAATTAGAAAGTCTATTATTCCGCATCCATCAAGAGGTCTCGCTGATTTTTGATTAAAACATTAACTACACATACAACATTCATTAATCTAGCCAACCTCCTGACTTATTTATGTAAACTTCATTAACTAAGTTACAAAAAAACCAATTCTTTTATTATTTAAATTATTTGTCTAAACTAGCTTTTTTCTTAAAATCATTATACTTTTATAAAAATCATGTATATATCAAATTATGAAAAAAGCATTTGATTTTTTAAAGAAAGATAAAATAATGAAGAAACTAATAGAATCAAATAAAGATGAAATTAACTTTTCTATTAGTGAAAATTATTTTGAAAATCTAATTGAAACAATTATTTATCAACAGCTATCGGGAAAAGCTGCTAAAACAATCTACCAAAGATTCTTAGAATTATTTGATAATCGAAAACCAACTCCTGAAAAAATCCTAAAACTTTCTGAAGATCAGCTTGCTAGTGCTGGAATATCCAGGCAAAAACGAGGTTATCTCTACAGTCTCGCTGAGAAATTTCAAGATGGAACAGTTAATCCTGAACTTTTTCATGACCAATCAGATGAGGAAATTATTGATGAACTTGTTCAAATTAAAGGAATTGGTAGATGGTCAGCTCAAATGTTTTTAATGTTCAATCTTGCTAGAGTAGATGTTTTTGCTCCAGATGATTTAGGTTTAAGAAAAGCAATTCAAATAAATTACAATATGGAAGAATTACCTACTCCTAAAGAAGCAGAAAAGATCGCTGAAAAATGGAAACCATATAGATCTTATGCTTCTGTACTACTATGGCGTAGCAGAAGAAATGAATAAAACTCAGCTAATAAATAAATGAGATATTGCTTTCATGAAAATTTTCATAATGATTTTATTTCATTTGAGATTAATTTATTTTCAATATAATTGTAAATATCTTTTAATAATGATAGAAAAACTCTAAAAGCATTTATACTGTCAAAAAACATATACCACTTAGTATCAATAATTATTGATTAGAAGGGGTTTGATTAGAAAGATGATTCCAGTACGTTGTTTCACATGCGGTAAAGTCATTGGTGATAAATTTGAAGAATTTGAACGACGAGTATCCGCTGGTGAAGATCCAGGACAAGTTCTAGATGAACTAGGTCTTGATAAATATTGCTGCCGAAGAATGATTATCAGTCATTGTGATTTGATAGATGAATTTTTACAATTCGAATATCCCCGTAAAAAAGAAAGGTAAAAGTATATCTGCATACCTTTTCTTTTCTCTCTTGTTCTTTATTTCCCAAAAAATTAAGTAATTTGTAAACTATTATTGGTTATGAGCTATCTATTCTTATCCCAGCTTTCAAACGAAATAAGAGAAATTATTAGCGAATGTGCAGATGTTGGTCATTTACTTTTTGAAAAGGGTTGGGCTGAAGGTAATGGAGGAAATTTTTCAATCAGAATAGGTTCCTCTATTGATCAATTTTGGATTTCTGATGAAGATTCGAAGATAATATCAACTCACCCTTTGATAATGGATTTCCCTGATATCAATGGTTATTATTTCTTAATTAAAGGGGCAGGTAAAAGAATGAGGGATATCACTAAAATTCCCGATCAAACACTCTGTATAGGTAAAGTTGATAAAAAAGAATTCCAGGTTATTTGGCCAACTAATAACATAATTAAACCTTCTTCAGAAATACATACACATTTAGCAATACAAGAGTACCTTATAAAAACAAGATCTAAACAAAATGCAATTTTACATACTCACCCCTCAGAATTAACAGCTCTTTCTTGCGTTTCAGAAATAAATGATAGTCATAAATTAAATTTCTATCTTAAAGGAATAACACCAGGGGTTAGTATCTATTTCCCAGAAGGAATTGGATATGTCAATTATGAAATACCCTCGAGTAAAGAACTTACACAAAAAACATTATCTATTATAGAAAAATACAATTTAATAGTTTGGGCAAAACATGGTGTAATATGTAAAAGCGAATCATTAATGAAATGTTTTGATTTAATTGAAATAGCTAATAAATCAGCTAAAATATTATTGGCTACAACAAAATTTACTCCTACTTATTTAGATGAAAATGAACTTGCTATTTTAAAATCATATTTTCATGGTGAATAAGATCATCTTTTAACAATAATCTTCCACTAATACTCATAAAATAAATAATTGATAATAGCACTGCAATTCTTTGTGTATATGATTTGCCAAAAAACTCTCTAGTTATAACATAGAACACATAGAATATAAAGATAATAAATCCCATCATTGAATAGAAAACTAATTTTTCTTTATAATTTTTTATAAAATAAAATGCAGTATAGAGAATTAAAATAGCAACAAAAACAAAAAAAATAACCGATATAATATAGTGCCCCCAATAAGTCATATCTTCAGAAATTGCTCCAAGACCTATTAGTGTGAAAATAGTAATTGAAGCAATTACTAGATAAATGGTTTTCTGAGTTTTATTTAAGAAATAACATCTTAACGCTATTAGTGGAAATAATAAAAAAATTCCATCAATTATTGTAGCCAGCATAAAATATATTTTTCCTTCTAAACCATAAAGAACTAATTCACTTAATTCCCAAATTTTCCAATTATAACCATTAATTATAGCATAATAATGTGACAATGAAACTAAAATGAAAAAAACTAAATTCCCCACTAATCCCAAATAAAAACTTACCTTGAAATAAGTCAATAATCTAGATGA
>JAEOUJ010000004.1 GCA_016839405.1 Candidatus Gerdarchaeota archaeon
GCGTCGATGAGATATTTTCAGATGAAAACCAAATTCTAATAAGATCCATAATAGCTGCTAATATCATAATTCCTGCTCCAGTATTATTCAATATCAGGATAGCTTATACAATTCTTTGAAATGAGTTAGTAACCCTACTGATAAACATTTCTTCTATTAAAAAAATATAATGAAAATAAAAAAGAAATGATTAGTTGGGAGTTTTTTTATTATGAGGTATTTTACTTTCTTTTAAATTCTATTTTAATTGCATGAGCAGAACAAGATATACAGGGATCATAAGATCTTACTAACATATTAAGATACAATTCTGCTTCTTTGTCCTTTTTATCAGCAAGTATTGATCCTAATTTCTTTACATCATTTTCAATCTTATTTACATTGTGAGCAGTTGGTGTAATTACATCGGCTCGTTGAATTATGCCATTTCTATCTACATCATATGAATGGTTAAGTAATCCCCTTGGCGCTTCAGTGGCTATTGTTCCAGTTCCTTCTTTAATGTTGAATTTTTTATTATCATCTTTTGGAGGATTTTCAATATATTTTTCTATTAGGTAAAGAGCATCATCAACGCAATGCATCAATTCTATCACTCGAGCGAGATTATTGTTAAAAGGATTGAAATTAGGTATTTTAAGGTTGAATTGTTTTAAAACATCTTTAGCATCATCGGTTAAAAATTTATAATTAATATTCACTCGAGCTATTGGAGATACATAATAAATCTCACCATTTTTTAATGTTGAGAATTTTGCAGTGGAATATTCACGAACCTTTTCAACGATAAAATCTTTCTTATAATCATCAGCTGAAATGGTTTTTCCACTAATTAAACTCTTAATTTTCCCTTGAATGAAAGGATAGCTTTTACCATCGTAAAGAGCAAGTTGTTCGGTTTTATTTTCAAAATGAGGCATTTCTAATTTTGCATATATATCAGCGATTATTTGTGTGCCTTTTTTAAATTCGGTTAGCTTTTCTTTCATTGACTTAAGTTGTTCTGTTGTTGGATATTTACCAAAACCACCTGGTATAATGTTCACTGGATGAATTTCACGACCACCTATCAATGCTTGCAAATCATTTGCTATTCGTTTCATTCTTAAGATTAGTTTTACTTCATTAGGATAATCAGGAACCATTTGTATTGCACCATCATATCCTAGAAAGTCAGGTAAAGCAAGCATACCAACATGAAGGATGTGTGATTGAAGATTTTCTCCATAATCTAAAATAGTCCTAAAATCAACTACTTGATTACTAGGTTTTATACCAACTGAACGTTCTAGTGCTTCAACTGCTGAGAGCTGATGGGATGAACTGCAAATTGCACAAATCCTTGACATTATATTAATAGCTTCATCATATTTCCTCCCTACTGCAAATCCCTCAAAAAATCTCGCACCTTCTACAATTTGCATTTCAACTTTATTTATTTCACTACCAGATAATTCAACAAGAAGATTACCATGACCTTCTACTCTACAAATGTGTTTAATAAGATATTTTTTGGTCACCTTAAATTCCCACCTTCTATTCATCCTCTCCATATTTCAGAGACTTATCTTGATCCTTCCAAGCTTTCAACAAGAAATCTTTAACTTGAGGATCTTCACCATTATATTTTAAAATAAAACGAGTGATATCCTTAACAGATGCCCCTTTTTTTACCATTAGATCAACTTGTTGCTGATAAGATGCTTCTAATGTTGAACCACGACATCCATCGCAAGGCAATCCATGACTTGGACAAAGAGCTCCACATCCAGATTGAATAATTGGTCCCATACAAATAATATTATCTTCGAGAAAAATACATCGATTTTCTTTTTCTTTGCATTGATGACAAACTGGAAGATTTGGTAATTTTGGTTGACCACCAATTAAGAAATATTTTATAAAATCTAGGAATTCATTCTTGTTAACAGGGCATTCCAAAATATAATGATCAACATCAACCACTTTGTTTATTGGCTTGACTTGAAATACTGGAAAGATTTTCCTACTATCTTTACCATAAACTGTATTTCTTATTTTGGTATCTTCACGATAATTACGGATTGCTTGTACTCCTCCAAAACAAGCACAAGAACCTATTGCTACTAAAATCCCAGCTTTTTTTCTCAGCTCTTTTAATTCATCCGCTTGTTCTTTATTAACAATACTACCTTCAACAAATAATATATCATATGGACCTTCTTTATTACCAGTCATTGCCATTCTAAAATCAATTATTTCAACAAGGTTTAGCAAATCTAATAATTCATTTTCAAGATCAAGAATACTCAATTGACAACCGGCACAACCTGTATAGCTTACTATGCCAATCTTTGGCTTTGACATTTTACATTAATGCCTCCGGTAATGTTTTGATCTGTCTTAAAGAAAACACTGGGCCATCAATACATACGAATTTGTCACCCACACCACAATGACAGCATTTACCAACACCACATTTCATCTTCCGTTCTAAGGAGAGAAAGATATTATCAGGGCTTAAACCTAGTTTTTCTAATTCCATAATGACGAATTTATACATAATTGGTGGACCACAAATCATAGCTATTGTTTTATCTGGTTTGATTTGATCAGCTATATTTGGAAATAGAGTAGTTACTACTCCAACATTCCCAGCCCAGCATTTATCATCATCTCTATCAACTGTGCAATAGTAGTTAATGTCATCTCTTGCTTCGTATTCATCATTTTCTTCTGGAAAAAGAATATCATCTGGGCATCGATCGCCATAAAGTAAGAATATTTTGCCATAATTTTCTCTCTTATCCATTGCATATCTGAAAACTGAACGTAGGGGCAAATAGCCTAATCCGCCTGTAACAAAAAGCAAATCTTTTCCTTTGTAATCATCAATTGGAAATCCATTACCAAATGGTCCTCGAATGCCAACTATGTCACCTTTTTTCATATTATGGATAGCATTTGTCACATTTCCAACATTTCTAATACCAAGCTCAAAAGAACCTCTTTTTGTCGGAGGAGAAGTAATACTGATTGGTATTTCACCAACTCCATAAATTGAAATTTCAACAAATTGACCGGGATTGTGTTCAAATAAAGGATTTAAGTGATTTTGAATGAATTTTAATTCAAAAAGTTTGGTTGTATTGCTAAGTTCTCTTATATTCACAATTTTAGCTTCATGTGGTATGCTAATTCCTTTATCATGTGTTATAATAGCTCTCATTTACAATTCACCTCTAACATCTTCTAAAACATCCCGAACATCTATATTAGCAGGACAATAAGTGATACATCTACCGCATCCTACACAACCCTCTACATTATATCTTCTTGGCAAATCAATAAATTTATGAAGATATCTATATCGAAATCTCCTTTCTTTTTCATGACGGAAATCGTGACCCCCTGCCACTAAGGCAAATTCAGGATAATAGCAAGAATCCCATTCTCTTTGTCTTATGCCAATTTCTAAATCAGCATTTATTTTATCTTTAACATTATAACAATAACAAGTTGGACAAACAAAAGTACATGAACCACAGAAAAGACACAATTTTGTATATTTAAGCCAAGCTTTTGATTCAAATTTATCTTCTAATTCACTTGGCAACCCTTCAACTAAAATGTATTTTTTGAAATTATTTTTCTTTAGTTCTAGAGTTCTAACATATTTTTCGAAATCTTCCTCTGTTGGATTTCTAAACAACTCTGGATATAATCTAAGTATTCTTTTTCCACCATCTGTATTTGGTACAATCATATATTCATTCTTTGATATTTCTGTAAGCATTAAATCATAGCCGCTTTTCGGATCATTTGAATTCATTGATTCACAAAAACAATTCTCATAACATGGTTCTAAACAATTAACACCTATAATAAGTGCTTGTTCTCGTAGTCTATTATAGAATTCATCTCGGAAATTTTCCTTGAAGATTTCATCTAAAACATTATTACCAGTAATATCACAAGGTCGAACACCAAAAACAACTATTTTCTTATCTACACTATACTTAGCATCCATGAGAAAACTTTCAATTACACCTTTTGTTCGACTAAATTTGAATAAATCTTGTTTAGCAGGATGAAAAAGCTTCTTTATGGAAATCATTGGAAGTTCAGTATCATATAGAACCTCATCTGAGCTAGTAATTTCTGCAAGTGTAGGAACATTGTTTTTATTTGTAGTTGCAATAACTACGAAATCCTTTAGCATAGCATCTATAAGTTCAGGGATTTTTTCTCTTGCTATTAATTTTGATGTCATTACAACTGCTCCAAATTATAATATATCGAGGTCGACCAACCCTCTATTATGTTCTCTTTTTAATTATATTGATGATGTAAATTATTTTTTTGATTTCAAAAATAAAGTGAATTAGTTATTTTAATATATAAAATAATTTTTAACTCAATTAATATTTGATTATTAAGCACAACTAAATAAAGTTAATATAAAGTATTAATAATGAAACATAACTAATATTACCAAAAAATCTATTTAGGATTTAAATGTAAAACCTTCGAAAAGCGTTTAAAGTGACGTAAATTGGCTTCTGAAATTAAATCATACATTATAACTGATCTATCAATGCCACTTGAACTTGAGATTAAGAATCAGTATTTTTCAAAAAGACA
>JAEOUJ010000290.1 GCA_016839405.1 Candidatus Gerdarchaeota archaeon
AATAGCTTTATACAAGCCTTCTATATCATTATGATCTCCACATTTACTACCAGCAAATACTTCTTCAACAATCTTTGGAATAGCATTAAGAACATCTTGGAAAACAGCTAAATTTTCACCAGATTGCCTAGCTAATTCTAAACTGGTGATTGCAGTTTTTGCATACTTTTCAGCTTGAGCACAATCATATGAAATTAAAGAATTGAGTGCTTTTTCAGCTAGAATTATTGAATCACCTATGTGTACTTTTGTCTGTTGGGAAATATGATTTAAAGAGGTTGCATCCAAGCTTAATTTTTGATGTAAAGATTTTACCAACATTTCCTTTTCAGAAACATCAATATCTTCCATAGCTCTAGCAATTCTTTTCTCTTTACGTCGTATTGGTTTAGTTATTTGAGAAACTAATCCTTTTGATATATCTGGGGCACCAAAATATTTCTCAACAACATCTATTGATCCTTTGAATCTAGAGATATTTACATGTGTATCATCAGATAATGCTTCTCTATATAAGTATTCAAATTCATTGGCAAATTGCTCTAATTTATGACTATGAACTGGTTTAACTTTTCTTACAACTAAAACTGTATCGCCATAGTTACTTGTATAAATTAAAAGATTTTTTCTTCCAAATTCAACATTTTCTACTTTATACTTAGTTTGTCCACCAATTAATTCCTCTAAAATACCTCGTATTCCACTCATTGCTCCTCCAAATAATTGCTCATCTGTTTCCATTTCTTTACTAAATGGTATATATAAAACTGTTAGACCAGATCGTAAAACGTAAGAGATATTTACAATTTCATCTTGCCAGCCAATGTTTTTGATTGGTTTACGTAGAGCAACAGCTAAAATTGCAGATAAGAGAACAATACTAGCAGTAATAAGAGCTATAATCAAACCAAGATTATTGGGTATATCACTAGGAGTTACTTTGAGTTTTAGATTATAATTAAAAGTATTCAAATTTCCAGCTACATCGACTAAAGTTAAAGTAATTTGATAATTGCCAATTTCTAAGTTATCAAAATTAAATGTATAACTAAATTCACCTAAAGTTATAAGGGCACGTTCTTCATGGTATATCATTTGAAAAGTTTGATTATAACCATTTCCAGTTAATGTTACATTTACTCCAACTACACCATAATTATCTCGAGCAAATACTGATAATGTATGGTTATTTGTACCTAATTCTTCATATAACTCAATTTCTATTAATGTTGAGCTTAAAACGAATGAATCTAAAATTGGTTGTTGTAATAATAATGGTATTTCCTTGTCTAAGATAATCTCCAATACTAATCTTTGTTCACGATTAATTTTATCAAAAACCGAAATAGATAAATTATGTGAACCTGTTTCTGATAGAAAATCAGTTTCCTCAACACCTATAAATCTAACAAAAGGATTTGTTTCATAGTCTAAACCAAAATCCTCTAAATAAATTTCATTTGTATTATCAGCATAAATAACCAAATTTTTTACTCCTAAGCCAGGATCATCAATTGAAATTTCAAATTGAAAATTACCTGTATTAAGATATTCTATTGATTCCATTGATGTTGTGAAAATTGGTGGATATAATGAAATTTCAATGCTAATAGAAACATTTGCTTCGTTACCAGCAATATCATAACCAAAGATAGTTAATACATAGATTCCATTTAATCCTTCTATATCTATAATTGAGCTAAATAAAGGAATTGCATCTTTAATAACAGTAATACCACCAATTTCTATTCTAAAGTAATCCAATTCTGAACCTAAATCTTGACTTGACCATTCAACATGTAGATTTGAATTTGTGATGATATCATTATTTAATGGTGAAATGAAGGATATTTGGGGAGGTGATGTATCAAACTTAATCCATCTAAGATCTAGAAATGATGTTCCATTTGATAGAAAACCTAGAATTGTAATATTATAAATTGGAAATTCACCAATTGTAATTATTCCAAAATCAATAAATGCATCAAAAGTTGTGTTTGAATAACTATCGTAATATGTATTGTTTAAATAAATTTCAAAATGATCTATATCAAGATTGATAGCTTCCCATGTGAAATAAACAATAGAATCATTAGAGTAACTAGTAAATTTTGTTGGTGAAGTAATCACTACTGTTGGATAAGTTGAATCATGAATAATATTAACAGTAGATTCATTGTATTGATTTAGTAAATCATAAGCACGTATAGTTACCACATATGTTTTGTTTTCTGGAATATTGATTAGATATGTTGTTATGCTAATATCTGATATAATTGCTTCTAGTGAACCATCAACATAGACTCTATATTCCTTTAAACCTGTACCTGCATCAAAGGCATCCCATGATACTATCACATAATCTGAACCTGTTGTATAGTTATCAGCAGGAAGACTGATTTCTATAATAGGCACTGCTCTATCTAACTTAACACCAAAGATATCATGAGCAGAATTTCCCGCTTTATCATAGGTAGTTATTTCAATTTCTTTATAATTATCTGTTACCAAATCTAAAATATCAGATGTGGTTGAAGGCAAATATGTATCAAAAAGCAAACCATTAATAGTAATTTGTGAATAAGAGATTCCTGAGCCAAGAAGATTATCTGTTGCATTCCATGATACAGATAAGAATTGATTATTTGTATAATAGGTAGAATCAGGTAATTGTGGGAGTGGGATTGGATCAAATAAAACTGTTGGATTAATTGTATCTCTTTTGATTGATATTGAATCTATTGCGTAATTACCTATAAGGTCATATGAATATACTTCTATTAAATATGTTTTATCTACTGATAGAATCACTGTATAGGAATTTATTGTTATTGAATCTTGATATACACTATCCAAATAAATTTCATAATAATCAACATCTGTTGTTAAATCATAAGAATCCCAACTTAAATCAACT
>JAEOUJ010000291.1 GCA_016839405.1 Candidatus Gerdarchaeota archaeon
ATCCTGTAACTGAAACCGCTGGTCTCACTACTGGCATTCTTTTAATCATTAGTTTTCTCAGTCTATTCAGTTTAGTATTTATTTCCACTAAACGTAAAAAGTGAGCTTCTTAGCTCCTTTTGTTCTTTTTTCTTTTTTTCTTATATTTTCTAATAATTTCTAACAATTTTTATTAAAGCAAAATATTTTTTGAGTTTAAAGTTATAAGTTTATATAGAATTATGTTGCAATAAATAGATAGGTGGTTTCCTTGACTCGTTTCACTATCAGCTATGATATTCTCAAAAAACTAATAGAACCTTTTACTGCTAAATGGGAAAACCCCTTTGATATTTTGGATTATTTTGTCAAATATACTCGCTATCATCCAGATAGACCTGAGGGTTGGTTTGAACTAGCAAGGATTAAAACATTTATTGGTTTAATTCGTTCTGCAAAAAAGAATTTGATGAAGTGTTTTGATCTATCTATAGAATATCAATTATTAGCTGAACAAGATAAATTGTTAAAATCACTTTTGGATTGAATTATTCCTATTGCTGTTGATATTTACATTGGTAAATTATAATCCAAAGAAAATAAGCGATCGATCCATTCTAATGTTGTTTCATCATATTCAGGAGAGACATTTTTATTTGGATCTTCTTCTCTTAATTTAGCAATTATTGATGAAAAGTCAGTAGTATTAATTATAGTACCTTTTTCTATCTGTAATTCAATAACCTTCTTGAAAGCAATAGGTCTTTGATAACCCATATGAACATACATTTCATCAATAAAATCTCTAGCAATCAATATCTTACCTGTGAAATTGAGTTTGAGATTTAGATTCTCATAAAGATATTTCAAACCATAAGAATAGATTTTTTTTGGTTTAATACCATTAATCTTTGAAGGTTTTTCTAAATTGATTAATAAATTCTCTACAATCAATTCATTATTTTTACAATTATATTCTACAACAAATCCCCGATAACAAGCTGTTGAAGCCATACGAGGTTTTAAATTGAAATCCTTTGGATTAAATAGATGTGAATCCTTCACTCCAATAATAGAGTATTCTTCTTCATTAAATTTGAATTGATCTGGAACTTGTGCTGTCATATTTACACACATTTGATTTTTTATTGATGCTTATTGTTCATCTGTTGGATCCCATGTTACATGCATATTTTTATTGAATGAATCAATCTTTTTCATATCTTCTTCTGTAATCACAAAATCAAAAACATTGGCATTCTCCATTATTCTATGTACATTAGCTGATTTAGGTAGAGTAATAGTATTTTTTTGCAAACTCCAACGAATTAGTATTTGTGCAGTTGATTGATTGTATTTCCTAGAAATTTCAACTAAAGGTGGATCATCCAACATTCTTCCTTTTGTTAAAGGGCTATATGATTCAATCCAGATATTTTTTGATATACAGTAATCTAATAATTCTTTTTGATATAAGTAGGGGTGAAATTCCACTTGATTAACAACAGGAATAATTTTTGCTTCTTTAAGTAATTCTTCCAAATGACGAATTGTATAATTACTAACACCTATTGCTTTACATTTACCGTCTTTATATAATTGCTCTATAGCTCTCCATGAATCCATTCGTAATCCAGTAACTGGCCAATGTATCAAATATAAATCAATGTAATCTAAACCTAATCTCTCCAAACTTTCTTCAAAAGCTTCTAGTGCTTTTTCATATCCATGATCTGTAGTCCACAATTTTGTTGTTACAAAAATATCTTCTCTAGAAACATCATCATCCTTTAATGCCATACCAATTTCTTTTTCATTATTATACATTGCAGCAGTATCAATGTGTCTATAACCAATCTTTAATGCATGGCGAATTGCTTGGTAACCTCTATCTCCTGTTGCCATATATGTTCCTAATCCTAGTATTGGTATTTTAATTCCATTATTTAATTTAACAGTTGATTCTAAATTCATATCACTCATTTTATTTTACCTCTTTTTTATATTATTATATTTTATATTTTAAATTAGCTTTGCTTTTTTTTATTCGAAATTCTTTTGAATTAGTTATATAGAAAGCTAATTGTAAAATGATTGAAAAAGAAAGAAATTCTCTAAGCCTAGCAAATTACATCAGAATGTGTGGAGAATTAGCTTGTCTCTTAGAAGTTTCAGCTACTCCAAAACCTGGTAATGTACATCGATTTAGAGATTTCCATGATTTACGATATGAAGAATTTCTTGCTTCAAGTGTTACTTTAGGTTATTGGATAGAAGAATTAGCTTTAAGAGGTCATCAAATAAGAACTAATCCAACAAAATGGTCAGAATTACACTTAGGAGAATCAATAAAAAACGCAATAGAATTAAGTAATTTCTTTCACAACCGAGGTAATACCAATTTAGGAATTATTCTATTATTTGCACCTCTTAGTGTTGCTGCAGGTATGACTTTTGATTCAAAGAGACTCATTTGTGACAGCAATGATTTAAAATTAGCAGTAGTTGATGTAATAAAGCACACAACTATAGAAGATGCAACAGCTGTTTCAGAAGGTATTAAAATAGCAAACCCAGGGGGACTTGGTGAAGTAACTAAATATAATGTAAAAAGCGATTCGATAAATGAAGAATTAATTCAAGATAATATAAATTTGGAGTTATTAATGCTCAATTGTAAAAATCGTGATAATATCTGTTATGAAATATCACAAGGATATCTAATAACTTTTCATACAGGTTTACCAACATTACAAAGAACTCTTGGTAGATGTAATGATATCAACATAGCTACAATTAATACTTATTTAGCAATTCTTGCTGCTTATC
>JAEOUJ010000292.1 GCA_016839405.1 Candidatus Gerdarchaeota archaeon
GTAAACCAGGATAATAAACTTCACGAACCTTAGGATGATCTTCTAGAAATTCAGCTATTGCTTGTGCATTTTCATTATGACGCTTAACCCTCAATTCTAATGTTTTTATTCCTCTAATAGCCAACCAAGCATCAAATGGTTGCATGACACCCCCAAAATAAACTGCTGTATTCATTATTTCTAAACGATCTTTAGCTGTAGAAACAGTTGCTCCTCCTAAAACATCACTATGGCCGCTAAGATATTTTGTAACACTATGAACTATTATATCTACTCCTAAGCTAAGAGGTTGTTGATTTATAGGACTAGCAAATGTATTATCAAAAACATATTTTGCTCCTGAATCTTTAGCTAGTTTACCTATCTCTTCTATATCACATAAAGATAAAGTAGGATTTGCTGGACACTCCATATAAATCATTTTAGTCTCTGATGATATTTTGGATTGCACATTCTCAATTTTAGTAGCGTCGACAAAAATTACCTTGAAACCCCATTCCTTTAGATATTGATTTAATAAATGCCTAGTACCTGGGTAACACCTTTCAGTAACAATTACTTCATCACCTGGTTTCAAATAGGTACATAAAGTACTTGAAATTGCAGCCATACCTGAACTAAAGCCAATACCTGCTTCACCATTCTCCAATAAAGCAATTTTTTTCTCAAAAATACTTCTAGTAGGGTTTCCATGTCTCGAATAAGCAAAACCTTTTTTTCCATGATAAAAAACATCAGCCCAGTCTTCAGCTTTATCATAAGCGTAGGTTGTTGAAAAATCTATATTTGTAACAATCCCTCTTGTTAAAGGATTAATTTCTTCACCTGCATGTACTACTTTGGTTCCTATTCTTTTACCTAAATCCTTTTGTTGATTCTTATCTGAAATTTTAATTCCAATTCCTTTAGATGGGTCTTTTTCTTTAGGAGGCATAATTAAAACCACCAAAACTAATTATTTGCTATATAACAAGCTTTATCAATTTTTTTAACTCTCAGAGCATTTAAATAACCACTATATAAAAAATTGTTAAAGTATTTACTTTAATTTGAAGGGATTCCTAATGGAAGCTAGCGAAAAAGAAGAAAAAGTTAAAACATTATTCGAATCACGTTTAATGTCAATTCTTTTAATGTTATGTTTAATTATTATGTGCTCATTATTTGTTGTTATTATATGGAATATATTTGGTAAAGAACCTGCGATAAATGTAATAAAATATCTTAGTATTGGTATAGGAGCAGGTATTTCAATTACTATAATTATACTACTAATTTCTTTTGCGCGTAAAGTAAAATTAGGTAGAAACATTCTACTTTATCTTGTTGGAGGTGTTTTGATTATCTCACTCATTGTTTCATTAATTTTAAAATTTACAATTAATGATCCTGAACTTGCTAGTTGGGCTTTTATTGATGCAAGCTCAGTTGGCTTAGGATTAACAACAGGTATTGCTTTAACCTATTTAATATTAGCAATGTTTAAGACACCATTAACATATGGGAAAATTGATATCAAAAACGAGTCAAATATCCAAGAAGAATCACTTCAAAATGAGAATTGAATTTGAAATTAACCGAAAGAATAAAATGTAACATAGTTTGGCAAACTAGAAGAGAATATTAATTATATAATGAGGATAAAAAAATGAAATTAGATATTACTGTGGAAAGCCCAGCTACAAATAAACCACGCAAAGGAAGAGGATTTAGTCGAGATGAATTATCTGCAGCAAAATTCTCAATTCAAGAGGCAAGAGAAGCTGGATTAATAGTTGATATGAGAAGAAGATCAAAATATAAAGAAAATATTGAAAGCTTGAAGAGCTTTAAGATTGAATATGCTAATTATCTTACTGAATTAGAAAAGGAACGAATAAAAGCTCGAAAATTAAATGCTAAAGCTAGAAGAGATGCTGATAAAAAGAAGAAAGAAGAAGCTAAGGAAATTGCTGCAATCGAGAAAGAAATAGAAGAAGAAAAGATAAAAGTTCAAGAAGAAATTGCTAGAAGAGAAGCAGAGGAATTGGAAGCAGAATCTGAAATAGAAGAATTAACTGAAGAAGAGCTAGCTGAGCTTGATGAACTTGAAGAAGGTCTAGAAACTATTGAAGAAGAAGAAGAAACACCCGAAGAAGCTTTGGAGAAATTAGAAGAAGATCTAGCAGAAAGTCTTAGTGATAAGGAAACAGATACAACTCCAGATGGCACAAAACGTGTTGTAAAGAGAGTTCGTAAGAAACCAACGACTACAAAAGGTGCAACGGAGCAAGCTGAGAAAAAGGAATGATAATATCATTCCATATTCATTTTTTATACTGAAATAATAATTCTAGACGTAAGTAGTTCAGGCATAATAATTGTTAATGGCGTTGAGGGAATGCTAACTTCTTCTAAAATAGAACCTAATAATAAATTTGGATCTTCAAAAATGTGATAAATATTTCCAGAACAATAGCAAGGTAAAATTGGATTAGTTATTTCACCATTTTTAATTTCATAACCCTCTATGATAGAAACTATGAAGTCACCTGAATAATAGTTTGTATCTTGAGCATCAC
>JAEOUJ010000001.1 GCA_016839405.1 Candidatus Gerdarchaeota archaeon
GTAATAGTATGGAAAGATAACGATAATGAAGATATTCATGTATTTAACAAAAAACCAACATTTAAGGATTTATATCCATTGTTAAATTGTGATACTATTGAAATCCAAAAAGGATATACTGATGAACATAAAACATTTGATATGTACTGTGATGAAGAATCTAAGTTAAAGAATACTACATATCCAAATAAAAGAGCTACTAAAGCTTGGTATGCTTGGCAAGAAAGAACTAATAGACAATGCTTACCAGGCGATTATATTTCAGGATCTATAGCTATTGTTAAAAAACAAAAGTTTAAGTTAAAAGATAATGAAATTGATTTAAGCAAAATGCCAGATTATGTAACTGTGAAATCATGGAGTGTATAATGACAGAACTAAAAGAAGAACATTTTGAAGTTATTGATCGTAATAGAGAGGTACGTCATTTGAATAAAATGGTAGCTCAACTGAAAGGTGAAAATAATACCTTGAGTTTATACAATCAAGAGTATAAAACAAGAATACAAGAACTTGAAAAAAAAGTTGTTGAATTAAAACAAAAGATACAAATGAAGGAAATATATGAAGGTCAAAAACCCTAAAGATCGTATAGCTGAATTAGAAAATCAAATTGATGATTATAATGAAGCTATTGCACTAATGGAAACATGTATTAAATCTACATATTTTGATGATGCACATTCATTAGAAATGCAGAATTGGATTAAAATGTATGAAGATAATATCCAAATAATGGAAACAATGATAATGGAGACTAAAATATGAGCAAAGAAATGATGCTACAAGCTGAGCTTAACAGAAAGTTAGTTGAGCTTAAAAATGCTAAAGCTAAAATTGATAAGCTTAATAAAGAGATCACCATGTACAAAGAGCAATTAAATGCTTATGAAATGGATGATAAATTACCTGAGGTAAGTGATGATTGAAGCAGATTCAGAAGTATTAAGATTAGAAAAACGTCAAAGAGGTCTACAAAGAGTAGCTACTGCTATTAACGATTTGACTATATATGGAATATATCCTACTAATTTTCCAAAGTTAGTTGGAGCTGCTGAACATTTTAAAGATCATGTTAAAGCTGAAATATTAGCAACTAAAAAACGTATTATTGAATTAGGTGGAAATGATGTTGAAGAAGTTTACACAGATCCATTAAGAAATAAAGAACAAGACAAAATTCAAGATGCGTATATTGAAAGAAGTATTTAAAGTTTTGGGATGAATAACGATAGTTTTTAAACATGACTATCACTTTGAATTGCTCCCAAAAGCTGGTTAGGAACTAAGCCTTATTGAGGATCCAGGAAACCCTATTAAATTATTCCTGGTAAGTGAGTAACACTTTATAAACAAAGCCAGTTAAATAAAATTCGATCATGACGAATAGGTAAGCTAGAACCTACTGCAAGATAATGTACTAAGGCTTGTTAGTTTAAGTCCTGCAATCACCCATCAGCGAGAGTTGGTGGGTGGCAAAACTGTTTGACTTCTACAGTATAAAAATATTGTTGTCGTGGTGCGTTCTTGACTTAAAGGTTGAATACAATAATTGCATCAAGTTCAACCCATCACTAAATTTTTGTAATTTTTACAACCCAAGATCTAGGTATCATAGTTCTATCACCAAAAGTAATAGTACCATCTTCTTCTTTATCATAAGAAGCAAACATTTTAATTGAAGTTCTATCTTTAGAAAATATCCAACCTTCATTAACAGGTTTGGCAAGTTTCATATTTTTAAATTCTTTATCAGATGCCCAACCAGAATCAGACACACAGTCTACCCATTCAACTCTATATTTATCATAGGGTATAGATTCAGAATCCTTAGGATATATTGATTTCTTTTTTTTAATGTAACGTTTCTTCGTCATAATTCATTACATCATCATAAAAGTCTTCTTGATTAAAAGAGTATTGAGAGTATCCAGTTTCTTTATAAACTAGATCTAGATATGTATGGCTTATGATTGCATTAGCTATAGCATCAGCTAATCTATCTGGCATTTCTGGATTTTCCATTTGCAGATAGTTAGTAATTTTTCTAGAATCTACTTGATCCATGAATTTTTCTGAGTAAGGTTTTTTCATTTTTGGTTTAAGATAATATATTTTAGCCATAAAAAGATAATATTCCTGCGAGGATAAGTTAAATAACTATTTGACTTGCATCAGGAAGTCAATGTTGTTCTGACACTTTGGTAAAAGTTTATCATAAATAAGCTCATTAAGCATAATTTCGTCATAAATTCTGTCCTTTTCCCACATAGTGTAGAAAACATTAGCTTGATATACAGGATCTATGTCTAATTTTTCCCAGTATTTACGTTCACCAAAATTA
>JAEOUJ010000293.1 GCA_016839405.1 Candidatus Gerdarchaeota archaeon
AATTGATGATGATTCCAACTTAGGAGTAATCTATTCTAATAAATTTGCAATTGAGATTACAATAACACAAGAAATAACAATAGAGGGATTTATTGTTGATATTTCACCTACAATTAGAGAAGATATAAATTTCTATATAAGAAATACCTTAACTGGTCCAAATCTTAGAAGTGGAGTAATTTCAGGGAATGTTGCAAATAGTGCTTATATAACAAATCAATTATTATATGTACTATTTTCCTATTGTGGGGGTATTTCTCCATTAACATTAACAAACGGGAATTCTTACTATTTTATTTTAGAACCAACAATATCTACATCCGAAACTTTCTTTGAATTACAAGAATCATCAGATATACCAAACAATGTTGAAATTTATGAATGGTATAATAATAATTATGTAATTTATCACACAGATGTTAATTTTAATTTAATTACTAATGATGTAGCTATAATTGATGATATACCTGTTAATATAAATGGAGAAGCATCAACAATTTGGAATGCTTTTCCACAAGGAAATCATTCATTATTTTCATGGTATCATGATGCAGTCGTTTATTCAGAAAGTTATGGTTCATATGAAAGCTCTGTTATTCCAACAACTGATATTATACAAATTTCTTTAGATCCTATAATAACCCAATATAAAGATTCTACAGAAATTTCTTCTATACTATTAGATGAAAATATGAATCCTGCTGTTGATAAAATAGTTGTATTCTATGTTTCTGAAGATAATGAAATTTGGACTCAGATAGGTGTTGCTATATCAGATAGTTCTGGTGAAGCATCACTAAGCTATACTTTTGATTTATTACCAGGCAATTATTTTCTGAAAGCATATGTAAATGATTATTCATTTGATACTGATTCATTGTTAATAAATCCAGAAAATATTATTTTTGAGAATATAAATTTCAATGGTCAATATAGGAATAATCCCGGTATGCCAACTTTTACAGCTTTGAATGCTGTTGTATTGGTAAAAGATGATGATGGAAATCCAATTCCAAATATAGATTTAGAATTATGGTATAAAATAGATGGGGATTATTATTGGATACCGCATTTTTTTTCAACAAATATTTCAGGTTTTGCTGAAATATCACATGCAGTTGAAAATCTTCTTGTTGGTAATCACCTTGAGACACATTATTTTAAGCAAGCTAGTTATGAATATGGATATCAAGGTATTTCACTCTATGGAAGTACATTCGTAGATAAAGGTTTCATTAATATCCTAGTGCAAGATTATAGTGCTAAATGGAATGATAATTTACAATTAACAGCTCAAATTCTTTCATTAGACGAAGGTTGGGAAGGAATTACTGTAGAATTTTCTTATTTTGATAATAATCAATGGTACATTCTAGGTATAAGTAATACAAATAGCACAGGCTATGCAAATTTACTTTGGTCAAATATACCACTTACAGCTGGAAATTATTTGCTTAAAGTTCATGCATTTGAATCACAATTTTTTGAGGAACAGCAAGAAGAAGCTAATCTAGTAATTGATAGACAAATACTTAATCTCTATATAATAAAACAAGGGGAATTAAAAGGCAATGGTGAAGAGATTGATCTCGAGTATACAAGTACAATGCATTTAATCTTCTTGGTTTTGTTTGAAGATGGAACTCCAGCAGCTAATATTGTATTAAATATTGTTGGTAGGCCTATAAATGAACTATTCTTTAATGATTTAGGTTTTACAACAACTAATGCAAGTGGTTATGCTTTATTCAATAATTATGAAAATATAACAATAATAGGAAACCAATATTTATGTATAGCAGAAATAGATCAAAATAACAAACACGAAAGTGCTAGTCTTTATTTTAAAATTAACCTAATCCGCTGTACACCAATAGTTTATTTTGAGGATCATTTATGTGAAAAAGGAACCTCTACTGATTTGATTGTTTTTGTTATGAATTCTGAAGGTGTGTCACTTTATAATGTTCACATACAAATCATAATTGAAGGTTTATACTATTATGGAACAAGTGATTGTTATGGTTATATTAGAGTAAAAATTGCACCAGAATTTTCTGTAGGAAGATATCTTATGATTTGTCGAGTAATTGAAGATTACCGTTATAATGAAGTGGAAGCATCAGCAGGTTTGGTTATGTCAAAGGGTAATCCACAATTCACATTATATAATGCATATGTTATAGTAGATGGTTATTTAACGATAAGAGCACAAGCGGTAGATTTACTTGGCAGACCAATTGAAGGGCTTGTTGTGTTAATTTCATTTATTGGATGGAGCGAATATCTTACTACAAATGAAGATGGATATATAGAATATACTTTTCAAATCATTGGTTTTGAATCAGGAGAATATTTATCGATTCTAACTTTTAATGGAAATAATAATTGGTTTGATGCAATAACAACAGCAACGGTGTTAATATATGAAGAGGAATCAGAATTAGAATTATTAACAACATCAATTTCTTGCACTTATGGAGATGAAATTTATTTAGAAGCAAAATTAACAACCGTAGATGGTATACCTTTAGATAATCGTTTAGTTTTGTTTATGATTGTATGCGCAAATGGAACCATAATTATTATTGGACAAAATTCTACTGATATTAATGGATATATTTCATTATGGGTAAAAATACTATACAAACCTAGCAGTTACGATTTATTTGCTAAATATTTAGGTACAATTGATTATGGACCATCATACGATTTAACATCTTTTATTATTCAAAAATCACAGGTCACTTTATTTGGAAATGATTTTAGTGCCATAATTAATTCAACCACTACATTTGGTGTTTCAATAGTTAATATATGGGGACAACCTGTTCTTAATGAGAAACTTTACTTATATGTATGGATTGACGATAATTGGTTAGCAATAGATTGCTACTTTACAGATCAATTTGGAGTTGTAGTCTTTACTTTATCGACTGTAGCTTTTTCACTTGGTATCTATATTTTGAAAATCGAATTCAAAGGAAATGACTACTATAATAGTAATTTTCTAAATTTAGATATGATAGTGGTTGAACCACCACCAAGGATTACACCAAATTTAGAAATTAATTCTAATTCATTGATTTTTGCAGATCATGAGGAAATTCAATTCAATATTTATGTTTCAAATGCAGCAATTGGTTCAATAATTACTATTAACGTCTATGTTAATGGATTGTTTAATGGAACATTAATGGTTATTAATGGTAATGGCCAATATATCTGGAGTACTGCAAAATTAGGCACCTATGTACTTTCATTTATCTCAGTAGAAGATTCTGTTTATTTCTCATCCTCAAAAACTATTACTATTGAAATAATCCAAAATATCGCTCCTGAATTAATAGGGCATAGCTATACAGATTACATTGCAGAGGGAGAAATATTTTCAATAGAAGCAACATTTTTTGATAAATCTGGTATTGAAAAAGCATGGTTTATAGCTAATGGAACATATTATCTATTAGATTTTAATGGTGTTGCATATAACGCATCAATTGCCGGTTTAAAACAAGGAATCTATAATACTAGTTTGTGTGCAATTGATAAACAAGGTTATATTGGATACTATGAACTTACTCCTCTTAATGTATTTGCTAGAAAAACACAGATGGTAAAGTATCATTTAAACTCGAATGTTCTAGAGGTTGGTCAAGCATTATACTGTGAGGT
>JAEOUJ010000032.1 GCA_016839405.1 Candidatus Gerdarchaeota archaeon
GCATTATTACCAGTTTCTGTTAATGTAGGGATTGCTTTTGGATTATTTGAATGGAGAATTGCTCTTGGAAGTTTAGTGCTTTTCATAACCAATGTAGCATGTGTCCATTTAGGTTGTATGATAATCTTTTGGATTAGAAAAGTAGAACCTCCACAAGCAGTGAAGAAAATTAAAGCAAAAAGATCTTTAAGAAATCAGATAATTGCTTTTGGTTTGGTTTTATTAGCAGTAGCTGTACCTATAGCTCAAACATCTACACAATTAGTACGGCAATGGCGGTATCAACGCATAACAAATGAAGTATCAAATGAAATGTTGAGACCTTTAGAGGGAGTAATATTCCCACCTGAAGAGTTAGATGTTGTTATTTATGGTGGTCTGTTCACAAATTACTTTGTAAATATAACAATACGAATTTTATCAACAAAACTATTGCCAAATTCTACATATTTAGATGTTAAAAATGAAATTGAACTTAGAGCAAATCATGCAATAGAGTCTCTGAAATTAGAAGTGATACTATTCCAAGAATTTGATATATTAAGTAGTCAACAGATAAAATCTCAAGAGTATTTTTTGTTTATTAATACAAGAAATATTTTAACAAAAATAACTAACCTTGAGTAATACCTTCAACTGAAAGATTATACTTTTTAAATAAAAAGCCAATATCTTCTAGCTCAGTAACTGTTTCAACAGTTAATTTTTTTCTATAAAGATGAGAATTAAGATTTGCTGCTGCACGATTGATATCATGCTTTCGCCAAACAGACATTTCAGGATCAGCTAATAAAAGAAATAATATTTTCTTTTTCTTATCAGCTATAAGATAAACGTCTCTATGCATAATCTCTTTACCAATTAATTCTTTTACCGTTCCTTTCTCTGTAACTGTAAACACTCGAGGTAAAACACCTTGGAATAACATATTCATTTTTCTAAAAACATTACTTAAATTAGTCGGATGAAGATCTTTATAAAAATTTATGTCTCTAGAAATGATATTGAAATATGGTTCAATTAAACCATATGAATCTAGTATTAATCTTGTGTGTTCTGTATTGTAAATTAAAAATAATACGCAAAAACGTCCGAATGTTTGAATTCTTGTATCAATTGAATCTTTAGCTTTTACGACAAATGAGATTGCAAGTGCTTTCAAATTATTTCTATCTTTGATAGGAAAAGGCCCGAATTGTTGAATGGTAGCACGCCTTTGTTCATCATCTTCAATATCATCAATGACATCCAAGGGATTATCTAAACCTATAACAGTCATGCCTTTTATGGATAAAATCATGGCTTCATCATCAGCTAATTCAGTATTATTAAAAATAACATTAGGACCACTATCACCAAAAGATGAAACAATCATACCTGCTAATTTGGGACCATAATCTTCATTCAAATCCATATTTAAATTACTCCAAATATCTAAGAGAGAGTGTTCATTTGTAAAGAACTAACTAATATATTTACTAGAATTGTTGAAGGGGTTTATATGCCTTTTCAAACCAACATAAATAATAAAGAGTTATTGCCAGAACAAAAATGCTTTAAATTTGTAATACAACTATGTTAAAAAGGCAATAAGTCTTAAGTCAAAAATTGAATTTAAGCACTTACTGTAATAAACAAATTATTTGAATTTAAGCAAAAAAGGAAAATTCGGATGGTTGATATAGTATGACTTTAGGAAAAATGATCCTCAAAAGAAAGAAAGCTGTATCTCCAGTTATTGCTACAATTTTACTTATTGCATTAACTGTCACTGCAGCAGCTATAGTATATTTCGTAGTTGTTCCATTATTAAGAGCAAACCCTGAATTAACACCAATTTCATATGGCAAAGTTCCAGCAACAATAGATCAATATGAAATAACAATACAAAATAATGGTGGAGCAATAGCTAATATTGATGCTCTTACCAGCATAGAATTAACAAATGAAACAATCACAACAACACCTGAAAATCCGACACAAGTTAAAGAAGGCTCTACAATAGTAGTATTTCCAACTTCTATTGAACAAGGTGGACAAGTCACTTGGACATTTACATTTAACATTAATTTTACATCTGGAAGCAGTTATGTACTGAAAATATTCTATGATGCAGGAAAAGTACTTACTCTAAATTTCGTCTATTAGAGAATGAAATTCATTCTCCATTTTTTTCATTTTCCTACCAATAATTTATTTGGTTGATATTATGAAACGAAAATTAATAAATAATCTAAATCCTGTATTAATTTCAGTAGTTTCAATTATTTTTATTCTTGGAACAACAGTTTGTTTAATTTATTTTACAATAGAACCTCCAAAAGGCAATCCAGAGTTAATTATTATTGATATTGAAGCAATTCCTGAAACAAATTCTATATTTGTTTCAATATGGAATGCTGGGTGTTGTAGAGGAATAATAATGAACATAACACAAATTAAACTAAGTAATTCTACAATCTTACTAAATCCAATTGATGTTTTGAATAATGAATCAGTTTCTCAGGAATTTCCAATAGAAATTGAAATGTTGGAAATATTAAACATAACTTGTGTATTTAACACTCATCTAACATTATTAACAAATTATACATTAAGCATATTCTATGATGCTGGAAAATCGGAAGAAATAGAATTTATCTATATATGGTATAGTGGGTAATTAGTTTACATTTAAATAGCTGTGTAGGAAATAACTACATAAGTAAAAGCTCTCAAAGGGATATTGCGTCTTTTCCAGACAAAAAATAAATTTAGGGCTTTTGCAATATAATAAGCATCTAATGTAAACTAGAGGGGAAAAAAGAAAAACAATGGTAAATCCAACCACAATCGGTTTCATAGTAGCAGGAGTGGCTGGCTTTGGATTATTATTCCTAATATTCCTTATTACTCGATACCGAAAATTCAAAACAAATGAATATGTAATTAGATTTAGAAATGGTAGAGTAAAATCTGCGGGGAAAGGTGGAAGATGCTTCTTAATGCCTATAATTGATGAAGTTGTAATTATTCCAACAACAACTCAACAAACGTTTTTGGAAGCCTCGGAAAGAGTTGTTTCTAGAGAATTTCAGGATGTCTCTGTAAGTGCTTTTGTATTCTGGAAAGTTATAAAGCCAGAAATTGCCTTCACAGCAGTTTCTTGGAATCCAAAAGAATCAGATTATATTGAAACAATTATCAAAAATGCTGCTGAGAGTATTATTAGAACTACTTGTGCAAACATGGAATTAGAAGCAATAATTCGAGAAAGAAGTGAAATCATATCTGCTGTCTCAAAAGAATTGCATGATTTATGCGCTGATTGGGGCATTGTAGTAATTTCTGTAGAAGTTAAAGATGTAGAAGTACTAAATAAAACACTAAAAGCAAATATGGAAGCAACTAAGCAAATAAATGAAGAAGAAACTGCTAGATTAAGAAGAGCATCAATGGAAGAAGTAACAAGGCTTAGAGATTTAGAAGTTAACAGAAAAACTGGCAAACAAGAACAAAGTGTTCAATTAGAAATACAAAGAGAAGCAAAAACTAGAGAAATAGAAGTACAGAAATTGGAATTAAGAAGAACTGAAATCGAAGCAGATACATTGCGAAAGAAAGTTACAATTGAAGCTGATGCAGAATTTGAGAAAATGAAAAGATTAGCTGATGGTGAACGAGCTAAACTTATAGCCAAAGCTCAAGGTGATGCTGCAGCTGTAAAAGAAACATTAATCGCTGAAGCAGATGGTATTCTAGAGCAAGTAAAAGCACTTTCACAAGCAGATCCAAAATTCTTCCAATTAAAAATAGTTGAAATGTTACCAGAGATTTATAAGCAATTAGCAGTCGATAAAATGTTTGTAATGGGCGATGGACAAAAAGCGTTTTCCAGTTTGGCAGAATCAATAATTCCATTTCTAACAGTGTTACCAGAAATAACAGGTAAAAGTTTTGATTTTTCAAAAGTGATGAGTGAAGAACAACCACCAAAGATTGCAACTGTGAAACCAAGAAATAAAAAAATAGACAAAACTAAAGAGAAAAAAGTATTGACTGATTAGGTTCATGGATTTTCTTTAGAAAATTCATGCTTCCTACTTTCTATTTCGAGAAATATTCTCAAGTTATTAACTTTAAGGAGGAAAAAACAAGTAATTAAATTAGGAGGAAATAAACAAATTTGGCTTATAAAAGTATAATATTTAATTTTTTAATTAATGCAAATGATTTACTACTCTGGGAAATATGGTTGAAAGGTTTTTGTATAGGATTTCTTATTTTTGGGTTCATTGTCATTGCTGTTGTTCTTGTTACTATGGGAATAAGTGCAGGGCATCAATTATCACATGATATAGATCATGATGCTGATTTATCCATTGATAAAGACATATCAGTTGACAAAGACATTTCAATAGATAAAGATATCACAATTGATAAAGACATAAGTTTTGATAAAGATATTAGTTTTGACAAAGATATTAGCGTTGATAAAGGCATTACAATTGATAAAGATCTAAGCATTGATAAAGATCTATCATTAGACAAGGATGTAACAATTGATAAAGATGTAACAATTCCAGAATTAAAAATTGAAATTCCAGATCATTTAA